>JAVJQK010000067.1 GCA_040218145.1 Sandaracinaceae bacterium
ACGCGCAAACAGTCGCCGCGCGTGCCGACCGATGGGGACACGAAGGCGAAGCGGCTGGTGACGCTGCGCGGTGAGCGGGAGGTCCCGCCGCGCGTGAACGCGCCGGAGCCGCCGCGCGAGGACATCGACCCGAGCGCACCCACTCGCGACGAGCGCGACCGGGGCGAGCCTCCGGACGAACCCGGCGACAAGTAGGCTCCGCGCGGCTCGATGACGACTCGAGCCGCGCACACTTGCGTCCGTCCGGAGGCCTCTCGCGGACAAATCCGCTAACTGTGTACGAAATGGCGTCAGCTGACCGAGAACGACGGCCGAGCTCACACCGCTGACGGCGTCGCTCCCCGAAAGTCGGCCCGACTGGCGCCCGCGGCGCCTCCGCGAGGAGCGGCGGTGGGGAGTACCCGGGCAGATCCAGAGGAGCACCCGAGCAGATCGAGATGCCGGCTCCCGGCTCACCGGCTGGGCGGGGTCATCGGCCGACCCCGAGCCCGCTCGGGAGGTGGCTCGTGCTCCGGCTGCACATCGTCGAGCGGGACGATCCAGTCTGCGTGGCCGAACCACGGGTACGAAACGGTCAGGAGGTCGACGTCGGGGTCGACCAGCGGCTGGGTCGGGCGCCCGTTCAGCGAGGCCATCGCGACGGCGCGCACCTCCACCCGCCGTCCCTCGGCTCGATAGCGCTCGCCGAGCCAGCGGGCGTACTGGACGATCATCACGGGGGAGCCGCGAAGCTTGCGGTACTGACGACTCGTGAGGTCTCTCCGAGGCTCGACGTGCGTGATCTCGCCCGTGGCCGTGTCGGTGACCATGAACCGCACGCGGCCGCGCTTGCTGCGGAGCTTCATGTGCCAGGAATAGAGATGGCCCTCCTCCGTCCAGTGGACGTGGCCGGGGATCAGAAGGTGACGAAACGGGAGGAAGACCTGCACCGCGACCCACGCCGCGAGCGCCCACATGAGCGCTCGGGGAAGTCGCGACCGAGGCTTCGACTCCGGACGAGCGAGAGCGGGCTCGCGACCGCGAATCGTCCTCCACCAGAGCACGAGGTCCGCGCCGAGGACGCCCCCTCCGAACGCCCCGACGAAGCCGTGCACGGGCGAATAGGAGCTCGGCAGGTAGCTCCCCGCCATGGCCCCGAGGACCGCCCCCAGCAAGAGCCCGAGGATGCGCGGGAGGTCGCCAGCACGCAGGTCGGCCAGCAGACGCTTCGGCCAGTCCGCCGGAAAGAACAGGGTCGTCGCGCCGATCATGGCCCACGGGAAGACGCCGATGCTGAACAGTCCGGCGTTCATCACGTGAAAGAGCACCACCGCACCGTATGCGGGGGCTCGCGTCTTCCTGTTCAGCACCAGGAACACGACCGAGAGATCGAGCAGGAGCCCCATCCACGCCATCGCCGTCGCCGCCGCGGGGCCCGACGCGAGCAGGGGACCGATGAGGGGGAAGTCGCCCTCGTCGGAGAGCCAGTCGGCGAGCGGGAAGCCGCGCAGCCAGTCGATGTTCAGCTTGGCGATGCCCCCGAAGACGTAGGGCACGGCGATCTGGAAGCGGAGCAGGTAGAAGGCCCACCCAGGCACGGTCGCGGACGGCTCCACGCGCCCGAGCCGCGCGTCGAGGGACAGCGCGCGGTGGGCAGGCACGATGGCCATCAGCATGGCCACCAGCACCAGCAGGTACATGTGGTTCAGGTACCGGGCGCGCTCCATCAAGAAGATCCACGAGAGCCCGGTCGCGAGCACGACCGCGGAGACGCGATAGAAGAGCCCGAGGCCGACGAGCGCGCCCGAGATGCCAACCACCGCGAAGCCGACCGTGGTCCACGGCTCGGGCAGCGGCTGCACCCACTCGAAGGGCCAGTACGAGAAGTGGAGCTCCGGCTCGACGAAGTGCGTGTCGATCCACCCGTGGTCGAAGAAGCGCCAGATCTCCCACGCCATGAGCGTCCCGAACAGGATCCGGAAGAGGGCGAGGTTGGCAGCGTCGACCGGCCGGGAGAGTGACTCGAGACAGCGACGGAGGCCAAACGCCGAGCGCGGGGTCGAGGCCCCCTCCTCGCTGGCTTCAGACCGCATCACGCGGAGCCGATGATTGGCAAGAGCACTTCATGTGTCGAGGTGTGACCTCCGGAGGCGCGCCGCCTCGCGGCATCCTGGCAGGAGTGTCCGCGAGCCTACCCGATCAATCGGCCTCGCCGACATTCGACCTCCGCCTGCCGGCGGCTTTTTCGTACGCTGTGCGATTCACCCCGGGGTCTCGGCCTCCCGCACCGCTACGGTCCGACGGATGACTCTCGTTGCCTTCACGCCCGATCGATTCGCCGCCCCGCTCGTCGCGGGCTGGCTGGTGTGCGTCGCGATCGGATGCGCCGACGATCGGACGGTCGAGAGCGACGCGATGATCACCTTCGAGACCCCGGACGGAGGCGCCGCCGAGGACGCGAGCCGTCCCCCCGAACCCAGCGTCGGGGACGCGTGCGAGGTCGACGAAGACTGCCCCGAAGACGCGCCGATCTGCCTGATCTCCGAGGCGTACCGGGGCGGCTACTGCACCGACATCTGTCCGGAGGAGGGCGCGAACACCTGCCCGGCCGGCAGCCACTGCACGCCGATCGACTTCCGCACGCGCGTGTGCCTGCTCGAGTGCGATCCACGCGCCGAGAAGGAGTGCCGCCCGGGCTACGGCTGCGCCGAGGGCGGACCGGACGCGTCGGTGTGCGCGCCCGGCTGCGATCTCGACTCGGACTGCCCCGACGGCCTGCTGTGCAACGCGGACGACGGCACGCTCGGCGAGGGACGGTGCTACGACCCCGACGCGGCGCTGGGCGATCCGTGCACGGAGCCCGAGGACTGCGACGCCGACGGCTGGTGCGTACGCGAGCGCGACCGCGGCTGGCCCGGCGGCGCCTGCACGATCTTCCGCTGCAACGAGGTCGACGACACGGGCTGCGAGGGCGACGCGCACTGCGTCTTCCACTTCTACCGCGACCCGATCTGCGTGGACGGCTGCGAGGCCGACGCGGACTGCCGCTCCGGCTACGCGTGCCGCCCCGACGAGACCTACCCCGACCGCAACATTTGCATGCCGAGCTGTCAGGCCACCGACTGCGCGGAGCTCACCTGCAACACCGACACCGGTTTCTGTGAGTAGCGCGTGAGCAACGCCGCGAGGCGCCGCTCGACCTCGGCGCGCGTCTCCTCGTGCGCGTCGGTGAGATCGGCACGCGTGGGCAAGCCGTGCGCGGCCAGCGACCCGGGCAGGAGCGCCTCGCTCGTCATGCGGCGCGGGAGCCGCTGCGCACGGAGGCGCCGCGCGACGGGCGCGCCGCCCGCATCGAGACAGAACCGCAAGATCTCCCACGCCAGCTCGGCGTGACCCCGCTCGTCGTCCGCGATGGTCTCGAGCGCCTCGACCACGACTGGGTCCACCGCGCGCCCCGAGCCGACACGCGCGAGCGCGGCCGCTACGCCCTCCCCCAGACACCCGTCGAGCAGGGTCTCGACGGCCAGCCCGGGGAGCGAGCCGTCTCGCTTCCCGGCGGCGGGCATCTCCAGCGCGGCCGGGCCGATCGGGCGACCCGCGTACGCCCCGGCGATCCCGAACGCTCTCTGGGCGTGGTCGATCTCTTCGATCGCCGCGCGGTGACACTGCGCGATGAGGGAGGGCGGCGCGCCCGCGGCGAGCAGCCGCTGCGAGAGGTCCGCGAACGCACCGACCGACGCGTGCTCGTCGCGCGCGACCTCCGTCCACGCCGCGGCGAGAGTCTCCCGCGCCATCGGCTCGAGCGCATCGACGTCCGGCGCCGCTCCCCCCATCCAATCGTCGCGCCGGCGAGCGCCCGCCTCGAGCCGACGGCCCGCTCGTCGCCAGGGGCGCCCGTGCGCATGGCTGAGCGCCTCTACGAACCAGGCCAGGAAGCCACAACCCATGGCCAGCGACACCAGGCAGCCCAGCGCCCAGCCGTGGCGCGGCGCCGGCCGGCTCGAGCGAGGCGCGGGGGGAGGCGATCGCTCGGGCGGAGGCGCTTTCGGAGGGGCAGGCGCGGTCGGCGCTCGATATGGCTCCGGCGCGGGCCTCGACGGCTCGGCTCCATGAGGGAGCCGACAGAGGGTTCGCTTCCACCAGCGCTCGAGGCATCGCATGCCGGGACACGTGGCAGCGCGCGTGCCGCCCGGGAACACACCGCTCGCGGCGCTCGGCCTGGCGCCCCTCCGAGTCGCGCCGTGCACGACACGTACGCGCCACGGACATTCGGCGCACCAACGAGAAACGCCGGCTCCCCGAGGGGAACCGGCGCTCGGTGTCTCGTCTGGCTTCGGCTCAGCTCGCGAGGAGCGGGGCGATGACGAGCGCGACGACGCTCATCAGCTTGACGAGGATGTTGAGCGAGGGGCCCGCGGTGTCCTTGAAGGGGTCACCGACGGTGTCGCCGACGACGGCCGCCTTGTGCGCCTCGGAGCCCTTCTCGTGGACCGAGCCGTCCTTCATCTTGAAGCCGCCACCCTCGAAGGACTTCTTGGCGTTGTCCCAGGCGCCGCCCGCGTTGCTCATGAAGAGCGCGAGGAGCACGCCGCTGACGGTGACGCCGGCGAGGAGGCCGCCGAGCGACTCGGCGCCCATCGTGAAGCCGATGAGGACCGGGGTCACGATGGCCATCGCGCCGGGCAGGATCATGCGGCGGAGCGCCGCCTTGGTGCTGATGTCGACGCAGCGCGCGGTGTCCGGCGCCGCGGTGCCCTCGAGCAGGCCCTTGATCTCGCGGAACTGACGGCGGACCTCTTCGATCATCTCCATCGCCGCCTCACCGACGGCGTTCATGGCCATCGAGCTGAAGAGGTACGGAAGCATGCCGCCGATGAAGATGCCGGCCATGACCTGGGGCTTGCTGATGTCGATGCCGGTGATGCCGGCGGTCTGCGCGAAGGCCGCGAAGAGCGCGAGGGCCGTCATGGCCGCCGAGCCGATCGCGAAGCCCTTGCCGATGGCGGCGGTGGTGTTGCCGACCGCGTCGAGCTTGTCGGTGCGCTCGCGAACCTCGGGCTTCTGGTGGCTCATCTCCGCGATGCCGCCCGCGTTGTCCGCGATGGGGCCGTACGCGTCGACGGCGAGCTGGATGCCGGTGGTGCTGAGCATGCCGAGGGCGGCGATGGCCACACCGTAGAGGCCGGCGAAGTAGGCCGCGCCCATGACGCCGCCCGCGATGAGCAGGATCGGCACCGCGGTGGACTGCATGCCGAGGCCGAGGCCGGCGATGATGTTGGTCGCGTAGCCGGTCTTCGACTGCTCGGCGATCCCGTTGACCGGGGCCTTCTCCATCGAGCAGTAGTACGAGGTGATGAGGCCGATGAGCACGCCCACGGCGAGACCGATGACGGTCGCGAAGCCGACGTCGAGCCAGGTGACCTCGATGGTCTCGGAGCCGAGGCCGATGGTCTGCACGACCGCGTTCTTGGGCCACATGAAGTTGGCGAGGCCGAAGGTCGCCGCCGCCATGACGCCCGCGGCGCCGAACGCGCCGATGTCGAGCGCGACCTGCGGGTTGCCGCCCTCCTTCGTCTTGACGAAGAAGGTGCCGACGATGGAGCAGAGGATGCCCACGCCCGCGATGATGAGGGGCAGGAGCACCGGGCCGGTCATGAGCGTGCCGCCCGCGGCGCTGAAGCCGAGGCCGAGCACCATCGCGCCGACGATCGCGCCGACGTACGACTCGAAGAGGTCGGCGCCCATGCCGGCCACGTCGCCGACGTTGTCACCGACGTTGTCCGCGATGACCGCCGGGTTCCGGGGGTCGTCCTCGGGCAGCCCCGCCTCGACCTTGCCGACGAGGTCGGCGCCGACGTCGGCCGCCTTGGTGTAGATGCCGCCGCCGACGCGCGCGAAGAGCGCGATCGACGAGGCGCCCATCGAGAAGCCGGTGACCACGCTCAGCGAGAGGCTCATCTGAGACATCTCGCTCGTGCCGGCCGCGCCGGCCGGGAAGAGCACGTTCGTGTAGAGGAGGAAGAGACCGCCGAGGCCGAGGATGGCCAGGCCGACCACGCTCATGCCCATGACCGCGCCGCCGCTGAACGCGACGTCGAGCGCGGGCGGGAGGCCCTTGGTCGCCGCGTGCGTGGTGCGCACGTTCGCGTTGGTGGCCACGCGCATGCCGAAGTAGCCCGCGAGGCCCGACGCGAAGGCGCCGACGACGAAGCTGACCGCGATCCACCAGGAGCGGCCCTCACCGGTCGCGTTGGCGGCCGCGAGGGCGCCCGCGACGATGACGACGAAGATGGCCAGGTAGCGGTACTCCGCGGCGAGGAAGGCCATGGCGCCCTCCTGGATGCGGGACGCGATGGTCTTCATCTCGTCGGTGCCAGCGTCCTGCTTGGACACCCACGTCGCCTTCCAGAAGGCGTAGATGAGCGCGAGGACGCCCGCCGCGGGGGCGATGTAGATCAGGTCTTTCGGATCCATTGGAGATTCCTCTATGCGCGGGCCACCCGTCCGTTCCTGGAGGGCCGTTCCGGGAGTAGGTGGCCGCGTTCTTACGAAAAGCCCTAGAAAATCAGTGGCGGATGATGCACGAGGGGATCAGGCCGCACCGGCGGGCGGCCGGGTTCTAGCGGATCCGCGGGATCACGCAAAGCGAAATCGAGAGCCCGACCCGCGGCCTCCGGCCCGCCTTGGGAGCGGTCTCAGCCGCGCGCTTCGGCGATCGCCGCGCGGGCCGCCTCGAAGTCGCCCGGCCCCTGCACGCTGACGCAGGGCACGTCCTTGGCGATCCGCTTGATCATGCCCTTCAGGGCCGATCCCGCGCCGATCTCCACGAACAGGCCGACTCCGTCCGCCACCATGCGCTCGACCGACTCGGTCCAGCGCACGGGGCGGGCCACCTGGCGGCGCAGGGCGTCGCGCGCCTCGTCCGCGGTGCGGACGGGCACGGCGTCCACGTTGACGTAGACGGGGAGCGCGGGGTCGACGAAGGCGATCTCGGCCAGGTGCGGAGTCAGCGCCTCCTCGGCCGGCTTCATCATCGAGCAGTGGAAGGGCGCGCTCACCGGGAGCGGCATCGCCCTCCCCTTGAGCTCCTTCATCTTGGCGCCCGCGGCCTCCACCGCGGCGACCTCGCCCGCGATGACGACCTGGCCCGGCGAGTTGTAGTTCACCGGCTCGACGATCCCGTCGGTCTCCTCGCAGATCTGGCGGACCTGCGCGTCCTCGAGCTTGAGGATGGCGGCCATCGCGCCGACGCCGACGGGCACCGCGTCCTGCATGAACTGGCCGCGCTTGCGCACCAGCCGCACCGCGTCCTCGAAGCGCAGCGAGCCGGCGCAGACGTGCGCGCTGTACTCGCCGAGGCTGTGCCCCGCGGTGACGTCCGGCGCCTCGCCGAAGGCGCGCAGGAGCGCGACCGAGTTGGTGAGGATGGCCGGCTGGGTGTTGGCGGTGAGCTTCAGCGCCTCCTCCGGCCCCTCGAAGCAGAGCTTGCTCAGCGGCTCGCCGAGCGCGCGATCCGCCGCCTCGAACACCAAGCGCGCGGGCTCGGACGCGTCGAACGCCTCCTTGCCCATGCCGACCTTTTGCGACCCCTGACCGGGGAACACGAACGCGACCTTCGCCATGGGCGGGGTCTTAGCCGCGGAAGGAATGCTCGTGCAACCGCTCCAGCACGAAGTAGTTCGTCGGGATGCGCAGGCCGAGGATGTTCAGGTACGCCTTGCCCAGCAGGAGATCCGGGTCGTCCGGGTAGACCTGCACGACGTAGTCGCGGAGCGGCGGCCCGAAGAGGCCGTTGCCCCCGAGCGAGTAGTCGAGCAGGAGCGCGTTCGGATACTTGTCATCCCGGCTGCCCTCGACCACTCGGTGCACGCGGTAGAACCCGAAGCGCTTGGGGTTCTCCTTGGACGGCTCGAGCTGGTGCGGCGCGTCGTCGGCGTCGTTCTTCGCCGGGATGTTGTAGCCCTGGATGAAGGGCTCCGGGCCCTTCGCGCTCCGGGCCGGCCCCTCGAAGAAGCCCTTCACGAACTTCCGGATGCCGATCAGGCGGTAGATGGGCGGCGTGTTGCCGCCGCGAAACTCCCAGCCCGCGAGGTCGTCGAACTTCGGCGCGACGCCGTTCCGCATGATCAGCTCGCGCTGACCGTTCGACATGTCCCGGAGGATCCCGAGCCAGTCGTAGCGATCCCCGGCGGGGGTGAGCGCGGCCTTCGGCCGCTCGGCGAGGGCGGTGGAGGAGCTCATCGGGGCGAGAGGCTAAACCAGTTCGAGGCGCCTGTCACGCCGACGAGATCAGCCCGCGTGCTTCTCGATGAGGCCGCCGAGCCGGGGCACCGCCGCCTCGACGTGACCCTTCGCCGTGCCGCGGAGCTTGGAGTAGGTCTTCTTCACCAGCTTGTTGGTGCTGCGCTCCGCCTTGCCGTCCGTGATGGCGAGCAGCCCCTCGGCGACGCGGCCCTTGTTGGCGATGAAGTGCGGCCCGACCGGCTTCTCGTTGGCCATCGCCTCCTGGTAGACGGGGTCGACCGCGTCGGCGAACTCGGGAAGCAGGTCGTGCACGACCTTCTTCACGAACCCGGGCTTCACGCCCTGCACGGCCTTGTACCCGGCCTTGAGCGCCATCCCGCTGAGGCCTCCCTTGTCGGCGACCTCCGCGTCGATGAGCTGGAGGCAGTCGTCGACGACCTGCGACTTCTTCGCGGGGCTGTTGAGCACTTCGGCGAGCTTCGTCATGGAGCCGTCTTTAGCCACGAACGTCCGGCTGTCGAGCCGAGAGGAGGGCTCGCTCAGCGACCTCGTCGGCGTCGTCGGCGCGTGCCCTCCTCCGGGCAGCCGTCTTCGTCCTCGAAGTCGTCGTCGTCCTCGGCCTCCGCGGGGCACTCGTCGTCGGTGTCCGGCACGCCGTCTCCGTCGAAGTCCTCCTCGGGGCAGCCGTCCTCGTCCGCGAAGCCGTCGAAGTCCTCGGCTTCGGTCGGGCACTGGTCGGCGCTGTCCTCGATGCCGTCGTTGTCGCGGTCGGCCTCGGGGCAGCCGTCCGTGTCGCGGTCGCCGTCCATGTCCTCCGGGGTGTTCGGGCAGCTGTCGTAGCCGTCGCGGATCCCGTCCCCGTCGTTGTCCTCCTCGGGGCAGCCGTCCTCGTCCTCGTATTCGTCGAGGTCCTCCGCCTCGTCGGGGCAGGGGTCGTCCGCGTCGGGGATCCCGTCGCCGTCGTTGTCGAGCTCGGGGCAGCCGTCCTCGTCCTCCCAGCCGTCCTCGTCCTCGGCGTCGGCCGGGCAGGCGTCCTGGCTGTCGGTCACGCCGTCGCCGTCGGTGTCGAGGTCCTGCGGGGGGCTGAAGCTGGCGCCGACGAACCCGTGGGCCACGGGCACGCCCACGCCGTAGACCAGGCCCGCGCCCGCGCCCGCCTGGAAGGTGAAGTCGCCCACGATGAAGTTGAGGGCCCCGCGGATCTCCGTCGGCGCCTCGCTGTCGAAGCGCTGACCGAAGCTGGTCCAGCCGTTCGCCTCCACGAGCACCTCGACGAGCGGGTGCGGGCGGTAGGCGGCGGCCAGGCCCCACGCCGCCTCGGCGCCGATCTGGCTGCGGATGTTCTGCAGCTCCTCGCGGAAGACGCCGCCGAGGTTGAGGGCGAGCCGAAAGTCGCCGTAGCGGAAGCCCCCCACGACGTGCCCGCCCACCTGCGGCAGCGGGTCGCCCATGAAGTGCTGCTCCCACATGTAGTGGCCGATCGGGATCGAGACCCAGGCGACCGCGCTGAGCGTCACGCCGTTGCCCGCCGAGTCGGGATCCAGGATGCGGATCTTGCCGCTCACGCGAGGGTCGGTGAGGCCGCCGACGGCGCCGCCGTTCGACGCGACGCGGTTGCTCCGGCCGTCGCCCGTGCCCTCGAGGTACTCGTAGCGCTCGCCGTCGCCGTAGAGCACGACGGGCAGGTTCAGCCCCACCTGGATCCGGTCCAGGAACGTCACCGCGCCATACAGCTGCAGGGTCAACATCGAGCCGACGAAGTCGGTCTCGTCCGTCGGGCTCGGCACCATGCCGCAGCTGGTCCCCGAGGGTGGCGACCGCCCCTCCTCGCAGGCGCGGTACCAGTCGAGATCGTCCACCGCGAAGGGCCGATGCAGGTAGCCCATGGTGGCGCCGAACGTCGGCACCAGGTTCGGGCCCACCTCGCCGCCGTCGACGAGCACGAAGTTGTTCGGCCCGGGCGCCACGTAGAAGCGGTGGGCCGAGAAGTCGTCGCGGGGGAAGCTCTGCGCCGCCGCGGGGCTGGCCGCGGCGATCATCATCACCAAGCTGAGTACGAAGCGCATGCAGCGCGGATGCTATTCGACTCTCACTCGATGAGCGAGCAACGGACTCGTTAGGAGCGATGTCAGTCCGGTTCTTCCGTCCAGGCGCCCGGGCGATGTACGCTGCGCCCGTGGCGGAGCCGACCGACCTCGTCGTGATCGGGCCCGACGGCAGCGTGCGTGTCGCGGGTCGAGGCGCGGAGCGGAGGCTCCGGGATCGTCCGGGGCGCTATCGCCTCGTGGTCGACGCGCCGGGTCTGCTCATCCTCAAGGGGGAGGAGGAGGGCGCGGACGGATCGCGTGGCGCGCGCGTGGCGATGGCCGGCGAGCTGCTCAGCCGCAACTCCGCGCTCGAGGTGCTCAACCTGGTGGCGAGCGCCAACTGGCGGGGCGAGCTGCACATCCTCACCGAGGACGCCCACCGGACCCTCGCCATCGATCAGGGCGCGCTGAAGTACGCCCACAGCGACCACCCCGACGACCGACTCGGGCAGGTCCTCTACCGCAACGGGACCATCAGCCGCGCGCAGCTCGACGCGCTGCTGCGCGAGGTCGGCCCCGAGAAGCGGCTGGGGCAGCTGCTCATCGACCGGGAGCTCATCTCGCAAGAGAAGCTCTTCTCGGAGCTTCAGAAGCAGGTCGAGCAGATCTTCTTCTCCGCGCTGCTCGCGCGCTCGGGCCACTACGTCTTCGCGGTGCTCGGCGAGGGCGCCGAGCCGCCCCACCACACCGTGCACCTGCCCGTGCAGGCGCTGCTGATGGAGGGCGTGCAGCGCATCGACGAGATGGCGCTGTTCCGGGAGCGCATCCCGCACGACGACGTCTGCCCGGTGGTCCAGCCGAAAGCCACGCAGCTCACCCTCGACGGCAACGCGCAGCTCATCCTCACCTACGCGGACGGCCACCGCACCATCGAGGACATCGCGCGGGAGACGGGGCTCGGTCAGTTCATGACCATCAAGGGCCTCTACGGGATGCTCCAGCAGGGCGGCGTCGTGCTGAAGGCCCGGAAGACGGTCGACGCGGCGGCGGTGAAGCGGCTGGTGTGGGCGTTCAACGACGTGCTGCGAGACATCTTCATGGCCGTCGCGACCTACGGCGGCATCGACCAGACCCGCTCCACCCTCGAGGCGTGGATCGCGGGCAGCGGCTACGGGCCGATCTTCGGCGAGCAGGTCGAGGAGGACGGCTCGATCTCGGTGCTGCGCACGGTGCAGGCGATGGGCGAGGTCGACATCGAGAACCCGATGGAGGCGCTCCACCAGGCGCTGCACGAGCTGAGCGCGTTCGCGCTCTTCGCCGCGACGACCACGCTGCCCCGCGACCAGGAGCTCGCGCTCTCGCGCGACGTGAACACGCGGCTGAAGCGCATCCGGATCTGAGCGTGACGAAGACCGTCCTGAGCTGGAGCAGCGGGAAGGACTCCGCGTGGGCGCTGCACGTGCTGCGGCAGGATCCGTCGGTGGAGGTCATCGGCCTGCTCACCACGCTGAACCGCGAGGCGGATCGGGTCGCGATGCACGGCGTCCGCCGCGCCCTGCTCGAGCGGCAGGCCGAGGCGGCCGGGCTGCCCGTGGACGTGGTGGAGCTGCCCTACCCCTGCTCGAACGAGGACTACGAGGCGGCGATGACGGGCGCGGTCGACCGGGCGAAGGCGGCGGGCGCCGAGGTCTTCGCGTTCGGCGATCTCTTCCTCGAGGACATCCGCGCCTACCGCGAGGCGCAGCTCGCCGGGACCGGGCTCGGCGCGGTCTTCCCGCTCTGGGGCCAGGACACGCGCGCGCTCGCGGAGGCGATGATCGACGCCGGGCTCGAGGCGATCGTGACGTGCGTGGATCCGAAGCAGCTCGATCCGTCCTTCGCGGGCCGGCGCTTCGACCGCGCGCTCCTGCGCGATCTCCCCGCCCACGTCGACCCGTGCGGGGAGAACGGCGAGCTGCACACGCTGGTCATCGCGGGTCCCATGCTCGAGCGCCCCATCGCGTGCACCGTCGGCGAGGTGGTCGAGCGCGACGGCTTCGTCTACGCCGACGTCCTGCCCGCGTGATCATGGCCGGAGGTGGACAGAACGGTGTCCGTGCATACGGAGGAGGGTGGTGAAGCTCGCCACCGCAGCGCTGACCGCCGCACTGGCCCTGTCGATGAACCTGTCGATGGCCTCGCCCGCGTGCGCGCAGGACGAGGGGCCGCGGCTCCGGTGGGACGACGACTGGGCGCGCGGCCACCCCGCCAGCTGGGTCGTGATGACCACCGGCGCCGCCGCCGCGCTCGTCTTCCGCAGCCTCTACGAGCCCGGCTCGGAGGCGCTCCTGCGCGAGCCGACCGCCCTCGACACCGCCGTGCGCCAGCACGTGATGGCGCCCGACGCCGAGGACCGGGAGCGCGCGTCGCGCCTGAGCGACGTCCTGCTGAGCGGCCTCATCCTCTGGCCCTTCATCGACTCGCTCCTGGTGGCGGGCGTGGGCGACCAGAACAGCGACGTGGCCTGGCAGCTCTTCACCGTGGCCGCCGAGGCGCTGGCCGCCGACTACGCGCTCAGCTCGATCGTGAAGATCTTCGTGCACCGCAATCGCCCCCACGCGGAGCGCTGCTCGCTCGAGGATCGCATGCTCCGCCCCGGCCGCTGTGGGACGGAGGGCCGCACGATGAGCTTCTACAGCGGGCACTCGTCGGCCGCCTTCAACAGCGCGGCGGTCGTCTGCATGACGCACGCATACCTGCCCCTCTACGGCTCCGAAGCGGCCGACGCCTTCGCGTGCGGAGGCTCGCTGATCCTGGCCACCACGGTCGCCGTGCTCCGGGTGATCGCCGACCGCCACCACGCGACCGACGTCATGCTCGGGGCGCTGTCCGGGGCGCTGACCGGCGCGCTGCTCCCCTACCTGCTGCACTTCGGCTGGGACCCTGTCGAGGGCGACGCGGACGCGACGGCGGCGCCGCTCCGGAGCGCGACGCCGGTGATGTTCTCCGCCGGCGGGACCTTCTGACGCGTCAGCTGACGGGTCAGCCCTGGCGGTCGGACGCGCCCGCGGTCTGTCGGGGCAAGAGCGGGCAGGCGCCGCGGCGCATCATCTCCGCCTCGGCGCGGACCTCCTCGCGGAGGCTCTCGACGCGGCCCGGCTCGGTCGCGCGGACCTCGATGCGCCCCCCGGCGCGGATGTCGTCGTAGCGGACCGCGGCGTCGGGGAAGCCGTCGTAGTGGTAGTGCAGGTCTCCCGCGCCCTCGTGGCGCGTGTGCACGTGATCGTCCTCGCCGTCGGAGTACGACGCCGCCAGGTGCTGAACCGAGGCGCGCATCCGCCCGACGAAGCGGCGATCGATCGTCGTGAAGTCGAGCGCGATGCCGTCGTCCAGGGAGTCGACGTCGAGGCTGGCGCCCGGGATCTCCATGACGCAGAGATCGATGGAGGCGCTCGCCTCGCCCTGCTGGGCGCCCGTCTCCGAGCCCGTCGGTGTAGCCGCCGCGGTCGCTCCGCCGCAGCCTACCCACAGCGCGCAGGCGCCGACGATGTGAAGCGTATGTCGGTGCATGAGACGAACGTAAGCAGCGGAGGAGGGCGATCAAGTTGTAGCCTCGGGCGGTGACGCGTTGGCTCATGGCGGCGTTCGTCCTCGGTCTCGCGGGGTGCGGCGCGATCCGCGAGGCCCAGCGGGACGCGCTCTTTCACCCCGAGCGCACCCAGCCGCGGCCGGAGCTCGCCGAGACCGAGGGCCTCGAGCGCTGGTGGCTGGACGTGGAGGGCGGCGAGGTGGAGTGCTGGTTCCTGCCCGGCCCCGCCGACGCCGGACCTGGCCCCGCGGTGGTCGTCGCGCACGGCAACGCGGAGCTGATCGAGGACTGGCTGCCCCGCGTCGCGCCCTACCGAGAGATGGGGCTGAGCGTGCTGCTGCCCGAGTACCGGAGCTACGGGCGGAGCGGGGGAACACCGGGCGAGGCGGCGATCCTCGGGGACTTCGCGCACTTCTACGACCGGATGGTGGACCGGCCGGAGGTCGACCCCACCCGCGTCGTCTTCCACGGCTACTCGCTCGGTGGCGGCGTGCTGGGGGCGCTCTCGGATCGCCGCCGCGCGCGCGCGCTGATCCTCGAGTCGACCTTCACCAACGTCGCCGACGTGGCGAGCCACTACATGGCGCCGATGGGCGCGATCACCGACCGCTTCGACACGCGCGCGGTGCTCAGCCGCGGCTCGACCCCGGTGCTCCTGATGCATGGGGTCGACGACGCGGTGATCCCCTTTCGGCACGCGGTCGAGCTGGACCGGGTCGCGTGGGACAGCCGCCTCGTCGCCTTCGACGCGGGGCACGACGACCTGCCGCGGGGCGAGGTCTACTGGCGCACCATCCGCGCGTTCCTCACGGAGACGGGGATGCTCAGTCGACGTTGACGGGCACGGTCATGCGCGCGCCGCCCTGGAAGATGAGCCCGTTGACCTCGATCTGCTGGCCGCCGAAGCGCAGCGTGCCCGCGTAGCGCCCCGGGGTCACCGGCACGTGCTCGCGGCTCGGCTCGAGCTGGAACTCGGCCGCCTCTTCTCCCGGCCCCGGGTTCTCGCGCCGCGCGGTCAGCTCCCAGCGCGCCACGGGACGGCCTCGCCGGCGGACCTCGATCATCACGCGCGAGACCGGGAACTCGACCGTGACCTCGGCCGTGTCGCCCGGGCGCACCGTGGCCATGCCGTCGAGCTCGCGGGTCGGGGTGTCGGCGAGCACGGTCGCGTCAGCGATGGACGCGGCCACGCGGTAGCTGCCCGAGTCCACCGAGAACGTGTCGCCCGGCGCGCCCTCCGCGACGGTCTCGCCCGACTCGTCCATCACGCGCACGGTGGCGCTCTCGGCCGCTTCGCCCCCCACGGTGACCGCGACGCGGAGCTGCCCGGGGCCGGTGGGCTCGGGTTCGGGCTCCTCGATCTCCGGTTCGGGCTCCGCGACCTCGTCCCCGGTCGTGGCGACTCCGTCGTTCATGGGCTCCTCGGCTGGAGCGTCCGATCCGCCGCAGGCTCCGAGCAGGAGCGCGGCCGCGAGCATGATGCGCATGATGTCCCTCCCCTTCTACGGGGCCGAGCCTATCACTCGCGCACGGTCTCGGTCGCGCGCCGGAGCTCGCCGATCGTGCGGTTGTGGTGCGAGGACTCGACCGCGCCCTGCAGCCCCTCGAGCACGCGCGTCAGCGGCTTCTCGGAGTCCTCCCACGGCAGCGCGGGCTCGGCGTTGCGGCCGAGCGCCTCGAGCACCGCGGCCACCCGCAGCGAGTCCGGATCCGCGGCCGGCGCGTAGACGGGGTCGTAGGGGCCCGACGTACGCAACAGCAAACCGTGCTGCACCAGCGCGTCGAGCACCTCGCGGAGCGGCTCCACCGCCACGCCCACGTCCCGGGCGAGCTCCCGAAGCCGCTCGCCCTCGCCCGCCGTGGCCAGCACCACCATCGCGCGGAGCGCCACCGCCTGCCGGGCCGCGTGATCGT
Organism: Sandaracinaceae bacterium; assembly: GCA_040218145.1. GTDB lineage: Bacteria > Myxococcota_A > Polyangia > Polyangiales > Sandaracinaceae > JAVJQK01. Next base: position 15,733 of record JAVJQK010000067.1, read on the forward strand.
CGAGCCGGCGCCGCGCGAGCTGCCGGAGCGTGGGCGCGTTCTGATGCGCGGCCGCCACCTGCGCGCCGAGCAGGACCCACACCCACGACAGGTGCAGCCAGAGCATGAAGATGGGGAACGCGCCGAAGCCCGAGTAGAGGGCGTTGGTGCGCGCGACGCCGATCTGGAAGCGCACGTGCAGCACCTGGAACACGTACCAGCCGAGGCCGCCCACCAGCGCGCCGATGAGGGCCGAGCGACGCCCGACCTGCGCGCTCGGCAGCAGCACGTAGAGAGGCAGCATGGCGACACAGACCAGGAGCGGCGGGATCACGAAGGCGACCAGATCGACGACGATCGCGGCCGGCGCGAGGCTCTCGAACCAGGCCATCAGCGGCTGGCCGTGCCGCGCCGCGGTGAGCGTGGAGGCGAACGCGAGGAGGATGGGCGTGACGAAGACGACCATCAGGTAGGCCGGGATCCGGCGCGAGAGGCGGCGCTTGCCGGGGTAGCCCCACACCGCGTCGAAGCTCTCCTCCGCGCCCAGGACCACGCGGTGCGCGGTCACGAGCAGGACCAGCAGGCCGATCACCCCGAGCCCCACGACGTCGGTGCCGGAGACGAGGTCGAGCACCTGGTCGAGGTTCGTGCGGAGGATGTGCACCCCCTCCGGGACCTGCTCGCCGGGGCCACCGAGCGCGTCGTGCAGGAACGGGCGCACCGTCTCCTTCACCACGCTCTCGTAGAGCCCCACGCCCTTGGCCACCGCGAAGACGAGCCCCGCCAGGGGGACGATGGACAGCAGCGTGAAGAACGCCAGCGCCGCGGCCCGCATCTGCAGCCGCTCCCGGAAGAACGCGTCGACGGTCACGAAGGCCAGGCGCACCACGGTCAGCAGCGCGCGCCGCGGCCGAGGGAGCGAGCGCTCGTCGACCTCCCAGAGGGTGCGGTAGATCGAGCGACGCAGGCGCGTCAGGCGCTTCTCCGCCCTCTTCACCGTCTGCTCGAAGCCGCTCACTGCCCGGGGCACGTCCGAGAGGATGCCGCTCTCGGCGGAGAATGGCGAATGGGGCGTGATTGACATCCCCGGCCCCAAGTCTTACGCCTCGCAGCTAGGGAGACGTACGCAGCATGGTCGAACCGCAGGTCGTGATGGACAAGATCCGAGAGGGAATCGGCGAGGTGACGCACCTCGAGCTCGAGGACCTCACCGGCACCAAGGACCACTACCGAGCGGTCATCGTGAGCCCCACGTTCGAGGGCAAGAGCCGCATCGAGCAGCACCAGGCGGTCTACGCCGCGCTGGGCGAGCTGATGGCCGGGCCCGTGCACGCCCTCTCCCTCGCGACCTACACACCGGACAAGTGGAGCAGCCGCGAAGGCTGACAGACTCATGGACGAAGCCGTCAAGACCCGCATCCAGTCGATCCTCGACGCCAACCCCGTGGTCCTCTTCATGAAGGGCAGCCAGCACTTCCCGCAGTGCGGCTTCAGCCACCGGGCGGTCGAGATCCTCAAGCGCTGCGGCGCCACCGAGATCCACAGCGTCAACGTGCTCGAGGACCCCGAGATCCGTCAGGGGATCAAGGACTTCGGCAACTGGCCCACCATCCCCCAGCTCTACCTGAAGGGGAAGCTCGTGGGCGGCTCGGACATCCTGATGGAGATGTTCGAGAGCGGTGAGCTGCAGCCGATGGTCGCGGACGCCGTCGCTCCGAAGAGCTGAGGTCACTCGGCGGCGCTGCTCTCGGCCGCCGCCGCCTGCACCTCGAAGCGGAGCAGCGCCTGCTCCGTCTCGATGCCTTTGAGCGCGGCCGTGAAGCGGCTCGGCGTCAGGCCCTCCAGCGCGCGCGCCACCGCGGGGGCCTCCGCCGTCTCCTCGGTGAGCACGATCTCGCTCGCGCCGGCCTGCGCCTGGAGCCGGGCCGCCATGTTCACCGTGGTGCCGAAGAAGTCGAGCCGCTCGTTCGCGCGCACGGCCAGGCACGGCCCCGCGTGCAGGCCGATCTTCACGCCCAGGTCCCCGTCCGGGTGCGCCGCGTCGTGCCGCGCGATCATCTCCCGCGCCGCGACGGCCGCGTCCGCCGCGGACGGGAACGAGGCCATCACCGCGTCCCCCATCGTCTTGACGATCGCCCCGCCGCGCGCCGCGATGACCCCGCCCATGAGCTGGAAGTGCTCCTCGACGATGGCGAACGCGCGCGCGTCCCCCACCCGCTCGTAGAGCGCGGTCGAGCCGACGAGATCGCTGAAGAGCAGCGCGAGGTGCCCGACCCGGAGATCCACCCCCGACGCAGGCGCCTCGGTGGCGAAGAGATCGACGAATTCGGGGAAGCTCGCGACCACCGTGCCCAGCACCGCGTCCGCGGCCCAGCCGGCGCGCTCGAGCAGCACCGTCGTCTCCACGTCGCGCGCGTTCTCCACCACCCAGCGCGTCACGCCGTCCGCCTCGCCCTCGGGGGTGATCGTCAGCCCGTCGCCCAGGGTCACGCGCAGCACCGCCGGCGGCGCGGCCAGCTCCACGTCCGCCCCGCCCTGGACCCCGAGCGTGCGCGCGTGCAGCGGCCCGGCCGGCAGCTCCACCTCGCGCTCCGCCGTCTCGCCCGGCTTCATGCGCAGCTGCGCCATCACGTGGGGCAGGAACGCGGGGCTCGACGCGCAGTAGAGCGCCGTCTCCACCGGCCTGACCGCCGGGTTGGACGGGAAGACCGCCTCGACGTGCTGCGCGAAGTCGGTGTCGAAGTGGATCTGGCACGCGTCGCAGTGCGTCTCCTCGCCGAGGCTGTCGAGGCTCTCGACCACGCTCGCCCCCACCCGGCAGACCGGGCAGTTGATCTGCCAGCGCAGGTCCGTCAGCCCGCTGACCGTCGCGTGCAGGAAGCCGCGCAGGACGTCGCGCCGGTCGAGCCCCCAGTGCCGGGCGAGCTCGAAGGGGCGCATCTGCTGCACCTCCTCGTCGGGCCGCTCCGCGAGGTGCTTCACCAGCCGCTCGACCACCTCCTTGGGCACGGGCGCGTTTCGCAGGCGCGCGGCGCGGCCCGCGAGCTGCTCCGGATCCGGGAGCGTGCGCGCGCCGGTGGCGGTGACGCTGTGCGAGTCGCCGAGCAGGCGCTTGACCCGGATCGCGGCCGGCTCGTTCGGGTCCTCGACGCCCTTGTCGCGCCAGCCGTCGAGCACCTCCACGAGGGCGTCGAGGTAGCGCGTGAGGCCCTTGTTGAACTTGCGACGCTGCACCGGGCCGAGCACGAGCGCGAAGGCCCCCTCGGCGACCACCCACGCGCGCGCGGTGATCTTCGTCTGGTCCCCGTCCGCGTCCTCCAGCACGGCCTCGAAGCCGCCCTCGAGCGCGGGCCCGACCCGGAAGTCGCGCTGGCCGCGGATGTAGCGCCCCTCGATCCACTCGTAGGGCGGCTCGACCCACTCGAGCGCCACGCCCAGCTCCTTCGCCTTCGCGACGCGCACGAGCTTGCCGGCCTCGTCGGTCTCCCAGCGGTAGCTCGCGGCGGCGAGGCCGAGCGCGCGGTCGGAGCGGTTCGTGTCCGAGACGATGCCCCAGACCAGATCCCGCGGCGCGTCGAGCACCCTCGACACCTCGCTTTGGAAGCGTTTTCCCGCCATGATGACCGCGCCCCGAGGGTAGCACGCGACCTTGAACGGTCCGCGGCGGCCCGCTATGCGGGAGACCTCGATGAAGAACACGGCACGATGGGGGATCTGGATCGTGACCGCCGCGGCCCTGCTCGTGCCCCTCGCGAGCTGCGCGCGCGGAGGCTCCGACCGGATGGCGATGGACTCGGGCGTGATCCCGCCCGGGCTCGACGGCGGCACCGCGCAGGACACCGGCATGACCGGCCCGACCGACACCGGCGTGGGTCCGCGTGACACGGGCGTCGTGACGGACACCGGCGTCGGCGGCAGCTGCAGCGAGACCCCGTGTCGCCTGCTCCCGCCCCAGTGCGGATGCCCGGCCGGCCAGGGCTGTTACCTGACCGGCGGCACCGAGCGCACCTGCGCCACCCAGGGCCCCGAGCGCGAGGGCCAGGCGTGCAGCGGTGTGACCGCCTGCCAGGCGGGCCTGCTCTGCGCGGGGAGCGCGGGCGCCGCCTTCTGCTCCCGCTTCTGCAACAGCGACGCGGACTGCACGGGCGGCCCGGGCTCGATCTGCATCATCGAGCTGAGCGACGGCATGGGCGGCAGCATCCCGGGCGTGCGCCTCTGCAGCGCCCAGTGCGTACCCCCCACCGCCAACGGCTGCCCGACGGGCATGGCCTGCTCCATCTTCGGCGAGTCCGACGGCGCCATGCGCACCTTCACCGGCTGCACGCCCGCCGGCACCGCGCCAACCGGCGCCTCCTGCGTCGACTCCGAGGACTGCTCCCCCGGCCACTTCTGCGGCGACCCCGGCACCGGCAACGAGTGCATCCGCCTCTGCACGGTGTCGACCGGCGGCCCCGAGTGCGGCGCGTTCGAGGCCTGCAACAGCTTCAGCGACCCCGCGATCATCGGCGGCACCGAGTACGGCTTCTGCTTCTGAGTTCAGAACAGCGTCAATGGGTTGACCGCCTCGCCTGCCAGATCGGGGCGCTGCAATCCCAGCGGTCCAGCATGGCGGCGTAGGCCACGAGCGGGTTGAAGCTCGCAGAGCTCTCGCGGGAGGACGATATGGAGCCCCCGCGCGGGCGACAGAAGGTCTCCACGTCCGCGCCAGATGGAACTGAGCGCGCGCGCTGCATCACCGTTCGCGTCGGGGAGACCACGGTCCGAGCGCCGTTTCGCAACGTGCGCGAGGTGGGTGGACGGACCGCCCGCCCTCCGCGCGAAGGCTCACGACCTGTCTCCACGTGCCACCGCTCCGCTCAGGGGCGAGGCCACGGTGGGTCTGACCTCCTGAGTGGTTGGAAGAGCAAGACACACGGCCACGCGCACGAACGACCACAACCTCATCTCACTCCCCGTCGCCGTAGGGTGGCGGCCGCCAGCACCAGCAGCGCTGAGAAGATGGCCGCGCCCCGCGGAAGGCGCGCCGAGACGACATGGCAAGAACAGCCGGAGGTCCCGCCAGGACGCGTACCCCCGTCCCCGCTCGAGGCGTCCGAGTCGAGCCCCGCGTCGCGAGCGGCGCCCGCGTCGCACTCCCGATGGCCCAGAGAGCGGCACACCGCCGTGAGGCCGTCGCAGGCGCCCGCGGCGCTGCCGCAGACCGGCGGCGCGTCACACTCCGCTCCCTCGTCGCGCAGCGCGTCTTCGGGGCAGACCGGGCTCTCGCCGTCGCAGCGCTCGGGCGCATCGCAGGCGCCCTCCGCCTCGCGGCACACGCGCTCGTCGGACCAGACTTCGTCCGCGGGACACTCGGTCGAGGCTCCATCGCAGACCTCGGCCAGGTCGCAAAGCCCAGCCGTCGGACGGCAGATGAGGTTGCGGTCCGCCGCCACCGGGCCGCAGGTCCCGTCCTCACTCGCGCCAGCCGCGCGGCTGCAAGCCATGCAGTCGGCTGCGCCGCCGCCGCAGGCCTCGGCGCAGCACACGCCGTCCACGCAGTAGCCGGTCACGCACTCCGCGCCCGCCAAGCAAGGCTCGCCATCGGTCAACCCGAAGACGTAGTGATACAATTCACCTGCGACTCGCACGCCGCCAACCCACGCGGAATGATCGGAGACGAGGAGGTCTTCGCCCTCCATGTGGGTCGTCCAGCCGAACCGGACGGGTTCCAGTCCGGGCTCCAGAGTGGTTTGAAGGGTGACGGTGCCGTCAGCTTCGATTCGGTAGAGGAACACCGCTCCCTCGCGGTCGTCAGGCCAGCGGTAGCCTGGCGCGCTGATGGCAACGCGACCCGCCGCGGCGGAGATCTCGCGGCCGAAGACCGTGTCCCTGTCGGTCGGGGGCGCGATGCTGCCCCGGTATGTCCACACGCCGCCGACCCGTTCGTAGTAGTAGACAGGAAGATTCGTATCCGCAGGTGCGAAGACACGAGTCCGTGACGTCCCCACGAAGAGGAACCCATCGGAATAGGCGAGCGTCTCCCCAAACGCGGTGGCGCCGGTGCGTGGGGGCAGCCGCTGGGTCTCCACGAAGCCGCCCGCCCCGCGCTCGAAGATGAACACGCTGCCCACTCCCCCCGGCTGGTTGACCTGTGCCGGGGCGCCGTACACCAGGGCGCCGTCGACCCACAGCAAATAGTCGACCGACGCCGAACACATCCGATCGCCTGCCGCGCTCGCACGCACCGTCTCCACGTGCGCCCATCCGGCAGGGGTTCGCTCGTAGATCGCGACCGACCCCGGGTCCTCGGTATCGGCCAGGTCACAGTAGCCAATGGCGAGCATGCTCGAGTCCAGCGCCATGCTGCGACCGAACAATTGGTCCGGCCCGGCGCCCTCCGCGCCGAGGCTTGCAACGTGGGCCCAGGCACCTCCCGTGCGCTCGAAGAGGTGAACGCTTCCCGCGTCGACCCCCTCGCTCGTGTCGTCGACTGGGGACGCGACCGCGACGGTCTCCCCGGCAACTTCGATCCGTGAGCCGAAAGACGCGTCGGGGTCGACTCCGGCGGGCGGGGCGAGCGTTGCGTCGAACACCCACTGACCGTCGACCCTTCGATACATGTGCACCTCACCGACGTCCGCGGGCTCTCCGACCGCCAGCCAGTCCCCGTCTCGATCGAAGTGCCAGGCGAAGCGCCGGGAGTCGGCGCCGCCTCGAAGCGTACGCCGCACGCCCCAGATCAGCGGGTCGACCTCGATGGGATAGGCGGCCCCTTCGTCCCTGACACGAATGACGATGGTGTCGGGAGCGACCACGTCGATGGTGCACTCCAGCTCGCGCCCGGCCGCGTCCAGCGCGAAGACCTCGTCGTAGCCGAGCCAGGTGCCGGCCTCGTCTCCGAGCAGCGCCCCGGCGCCCGCCTGGCGTGCGCTCAGACCGTCCACATGAACGACGATCTCCAGAGGGCCGCGACCGGGGGGCGCCTGCGCGAGGGTCCAGCCGTGCTCGACGCCTCTCGGGCCCGCGACGAACCACTCGGTCAGCCCGTCGTGCGCGTATCGGACCCAGTCTCCGTCGATGCGCGCGTCCAGCGCCGGCAACCCACGCCGGGTCCCACCGCTGCGCCGCAGCTCGACGGTGCGAAAGGTCGCCTGCCGTCCTCTCGCTTCGACCTGGAGGCCACCCCCCGTCGGGTCGACGCGAAGCTCGGACGGCTGGTTCACGCCCTGCGAGACGCCCACCCCCTGCGCGAGCGCGAGCCCAGGCAGCGTCATGACGATCGAGCAACCGAGCGCGACGCCGCGCCACCTCTTTCGGCCAGGTCTCATGCCTCTATCCTCACCGTCCCGCGCACCGCGTCCAGCGCCCGTTGGATATCGTCGGCGTGGGTCGCGGCGTCCTTGACCTCCAGCCAGACGAGCTGCTCACGGGCTCGAAAGACGAGGCGGGCGCGATGCACCCTCCCGCGCGGAGACGCCGACCACCCGCTGACACAGGTCCCTCCCTCGCCAGCTACCTCGCACGCCTGAACTCGCGGATCCTCACCGATCACGGTAGATCCACGGCCCGGACCACGCCGCGCTCGAGATCCAGGTCTCGCAGGTGGCTGGCGTCGACCTCGTCCGAGCTCATGCGGAGCGATGCTATCCGCGAACGGCGAGCAGGACCATCACGGAGCGCTCTCGTCTCGAAAGCTCCGGCGTCTAGCGTTCCTCGCCGTCCGCGGGTCGCTCGGACTCGCGGATCGCGCGCTGGAGCGCCTTGGCGTCCAGGGACTGCATGGAGCGGACGAGGTCGTCGACGATCTCCTCGCGGCTGCGCTTCTTGCGGATCTCCACCCGCACGTCGAGCATCGGGAAGAGCGCGTCGCGGGTGTGCTCGGGGAGCACGTTCTCGAGGTACTCGAGCGCGGTGCCGCGGAGGTTGGTGTCGTCGGTGGCGAGCGCGACGAGGGAGAGGCGCAGCGGCTCGGGGTCGTAGGCGAGGCTGAGCAGGGTGAAGACGTGCTCGACGCTGCGGTGCACACGATCGCGCCGCGCCTTGTCGAGGAGCGGGGCGTCTTCGTCGGTGTCGTCGTCGAGGAGGCGGCGCTGCTCCCAGACCTTGCGGCCGATGTTCAGCTCCCTGGCCACGGCCTCGAGCACGGGCTCGCGGGGAGGTCGACGCTCGGGCAGGCGCGTCGCGATGCGGGCCAGCGCGAGGGCGCAGCGATAGCGGACCTCGAAGAGGCTGTCGTCGAGCCCGCGCGCGAGCCCCTCGGCCGCCTCGGGCGCGTCGCAGACCTCGAGCACGCGCGGCAGCCGCCGCCGGATGGCGAAGGGCTGGTCGGGGTCGGAGACGGCCTCGGCGAGCGCGGGCGCGATCTCGTCGGCGATGCCCCGGAGGGCGCGGATGGCGTCCTGGTGCACGTCTCGGCGCGCGAGGAGCGCGATGGCGAAGGGCGCGAGCCGCGGGTCGAGCACCTCGTCCTTCAGCGCGCTGCGGATCTCGTCCGGCGATCCGGCGCGCAGGGTGTGGGCGCGGGCGTGGACCGGATCGGAGGCGGGCGCGTCGATGCCGTCGGGCGGAGGCGCGGAGCGCTCCTCCGCGGGGGGGTGGGTCTGTCGATCGCTCCACGACTGATGCGCGGCGAGCTGCTCGAAGAGCGCCTCGCGGTCGAGGCCGAGGGTGGACAGGGTCTGCAGGGTCGCCGCCTCGAGCACCGCCCTCTCCGCGGCGAAGGGCGTGCCGCTCCGGAGGCTCTCCTCGAGCTGGCCGACGTACCCGCGGTGAAGTCGTCGCGCGATGTAGAGGCTGAACGCCGCGACGGCGGCCGCGAGGCCGAGCACGAGCTTCAGCGAGATGGCCGGCGCCACCGCCAGGATGACGATGACCATGCCGCTGCCGAGCGCGTCGCCGACGCGGTTGCCCGCCACGTCGATGAGCGCCTTGGTGGGGCGCTTCTTGTCCGGCGAGACCGGCGTGTAGAGCAGCTCGTAGCCGCTCCGGAAGATGCTGTTCGCGAGCACGAGCTCCGTCGCGCGCGCCACGACCACCGTGCCGATCCGGGTCAGGCCCGCCGCCACCGCCGCCGTCATCAGGACCACGGTGGGCAGGGTCGCCACGCTCCCGGCCACGCCCAGCCGCTCGAGCGCGGGCTTGGCCGCGCCCGTCTGCAAGACGAGCGAGAGCACGGCCGCGCCGACGTGGAAGATGGCGAAGAAGCTCAGCATGTCCTGCGAGCCCTGCTCGAACTGCCGCGCCGCCTCGGCCTTGAAGGCGTAGTCGAGCAGCCCCGCGCTGATCGCGGTCAGCACCACGATCGCCGCGAGCGAGCGCAGATACGGCGCCTTGAGCAGGACGCGGAGCCCCGAGGTGCTGGCCGAGACGGGGTCCTCGTGCTCACCCTCCCCGCCCCCGATGCGCGCCACGCCGAAGGCCGCGAGGACGTTGAGGCCCGCGAGCACGATCAGCATCGCGTTCGCGTCGAAGGCCTCCCCGACGCGCCACGCGACCAGGCCCCCGACCACGCCGCCGACCGTGGCCCCGGTGCCGATGCGGCTGACCATGCCCTTGGCCGAGTGGGGGTCGAAGCGCTCGTTCACCACCGACCAGAAGCCGCTGATCACCAGCGCGCCGAAGACCGCGGTGTGGAGATACAGGACGACGGCGACGGGGCGCGGCGCGCCTTGCACGAGCAGCCACTCCGCGAGGTAGAGCAGGCCGCTGATCCCGAAGGAGAAGGGCACCACGCGGGCGGGGCCGAAGCGGGCGAAGGCGCGCGAGGCGGCGAAGACCGCGACCATCGACGCGGCGGCCGACGCGATCACGACCCGCGGGAGGTCCTCCGCGTCGAAGCTCGAGAGGAACAGCGCGTCCCGGGTGGCCTTGCTGCCGACCTGCTGGGCGATCATCACGCCAGCCGAGATCAGCGCGGCGAGGGCGGCCCGCCGATCCTTGTCCTGCGCCACGGCGCGAGGATAGCCCGGAGAGGCGCCGTCGGCTCAATAGGCCGCGCTATCCTCCGCGCGTGATCCGCCTCGAAGGCCAGACGCTCGTCATCGCGAGCCACAACGCCGGCAAGGCGCGCGAGGTGGCCGCGCTCTTCTCGCCTCACGTGGGCGCGCTGCGGTTCGCGGCGGATCTCGGCCTCGCGGAGCCCGAAGAGGACGGCGCGAGCTTCGAGGCGAACGCGGCCATCAAGGCGCGCGCGGCGGCCCGAGCCACGGGAGAGCTCGCCGTGGCCGACGACTCGGGGCTGGTGGTCTTCGCGCTCGACGGCGCGCCCGGCGTGCACGCCAAGCGCTGGGGCGGCGGCGACTTCGAGCGCGCGATGCGGCGGGTGCACGACGCGCTGGGGGACGCCGACCGCGCGGCGGAGATGGTCTGCGCGCTCGCGCTGGCCACGCCGGACGGCGACCTGGAGACCTTCGAGGGCCGCGTGCGGGGCCGGCTCACCTGGCCGCCGCGCGGCGCGCTGGGCTTCGGCTACGAGCCGATGTTCGTGCCGGACGGCGAGACCCGGACCTACGGCGAGATGGAGCGCGCGGAGAAGCACGCCGCCGACCCGCGCGCCCGCGCGTTCGCGAAGCTCCTCGAGGCGTGCCAAGGAGAGTCATGACCGAGCTGGAGCATGGCCGCGGCAGCGGCGAACCCGAGACGCCCCTGACGCCGCCCGAGACGAAGGCGCCGAGCCACGCCGAGCGCGCGCGCACCCTGGTCGGCCTGCAGAAGACGGGCACCCTCTGCACGGTGGCGCGCGATCCGGAGGGCTACCCCTACGGCTCGTTCGTGACCTTCGCGCTCGACGGCCCCGACCCGGTCTTCCTGGTCAGCACGCTGGCCGCGCACACCAAGAACCTGATGGGCGACGGCCGCGCGTCGCTGCTCGTGGCCGAGCACGGCGAGGGAGACCCGCTCGCCTACGGCCGGGTCACGCTGGTGGGCGACGCGGCGAAGCTCGACGATCCCGGCTCGGCGCGCGAGGCCTTCCTCGCCGCGCACCCCAACGCCGCCTACTACGCCGACTTCAGCGACTTCGCCTTCTGGAAGCTCACGGTGACCTCGGTGCGCTACATCGGCGGCTACGGGCGCATGTCCTGGGTCGACGTCGCGGAGTGGCGCGAGGCGCAGCCCGACCCGCTCGCGCCGCACGTCGAGGGCGTCGTGACGCACATGAACGACGACCACGCCGACGCGCTGGTGAGCTACGCCCGCGCCTTCACCCGCGCGACGCACGCCGAGAAGGTCTCGATGACGGGCATCGACCGCTACGGCTTCGAGATGAGCGTCGAGACGGACAAGGGCCCGCGCCCCGCGCGGCTCGCGTTCGCGTCCGAGATCGCCACGCCCGAGGAGGCGCGCAAGGCCCTCGTCGCCCTGGTGCGCGACGCCCGCGCGAAGCTCCAGGCGCCCTAGCCGTTCGCAGAGCTTCCGGCTACAGCCTGGCGAGCCGCCGCTGCGCGATGGAGGAGCTCGGGTCCCGCTCGAGCGCCCGCTCCCACGCCTCGCGCGCGGCGGCCGCGTCCCCGCTCCGCTCGTGGAGGAGCGCCAGGTTCATCAGCGGGTTCGGGTCGCGCGCGTCGAGCTCCGCCGCTCGGTCGAGCGCCAGCGCCGCCTGCTCCGCGTCGCCCAGGTGCATCAGCGACGCGCCGAGCCCGTTGAACGCCGCGGCCAGCTCCGGCGCCCGCTCGAGCGCGTTGCGGAACGCGCCCGCCGCGTCCTGGTACTGCTCGAGGAGCGCGAGCGCGTTGCCGAGCTTGAGCCAAGAGGCCGCGTCGGCGCCCTCCCGCGCGATGGCGTCCCGGTAGGTCGCGACCGCGTCTTCGTAGCTTCGCAAGTCCCGCTGCATGTCTCCCAGCGCCAGGAGCGGCTCGGCGTCGTTGGGGCTCAGCTCCGCAGCCCGGGCGAAGTCCGCCTGCGCCGCGTACACGTCCCCGAGCGCGGCCCGCGCGAGCCCTCGCCCGAGGTGGGCGTCCCCGTCGCTCTCCGCCGCGCGCACCGCGTGCTCGAACGCGTCGAGCGCCGCCTGGTGATCGCCACGCCGCCGATGGAGCCGTCCGAGGTTGATCCACGCGTCGTGCGCGGTCGGGTCCACCCGCACCGCGTCGGAGTACGCGCCCGCGGCCGCGTCCTCGTCGAGGAGCAGCTCGTGCGCGAGCCCGCGCCGGTTGTGCAGCGCGGCCACGTCGTCGTCGAGCTCCCGGAGGTGCCCGAGCGCGGCCCGGCCGTCCTCCGCGTCGAGGGCCAGATCCGCGGCCAGCATGCGCCCGTGCACGTGCCCCGGCTCGAGCGCGAGCGCGCCCGCGAGCAGCGCCTCCGCCTCGTTCTCCTGGCTCCGCGCCCGCGCCACCGCCGCGGCGAGGACCTCCACGTCCGCGTTGCGCCCCAGCCGATGCCGGGCCGAGGTCAGCTCCCCCTCCGCGAGCACCATGTCGCCGCGCTGGTAGTCCTCGAGCGCGTGCGCGTAGGCGAGCAGGCCCACCGTCGCGTCGTCCCGGCGGCCCTCCTCCATGGCGCGCTCGAGGAGCGAGGCCGCGGTCGACGCCTGCAGCCGATCGATCCCCGGCGCCTCCGAGAGCGGCGCGTCCAGGCGCGCCTGCGCCCGCGCCACCAGATCGCTCGCGGCCATGTCGCGCCACGCGCTCCAGCCGATGGCGAGCATCCCGCTGAGCGCGGTCACCCCGAGAGAGACGAAGAGCAAACGTCGACGCATGCCCCGAGAGGATCGCGCGCGCGTGGCGCGGTCAAGTTTTCGGCACGCCTACCAGGCGACGACGACGGGGATGTGCGAGTCGCTGCTGAAGCCTCGCCCGAGCTGGTAGGCGCCGCCCTCTCCCCAGCACCAGACGCCGCCTCCGCTCGTGCGCGCGCAGCTGTGCTCCGCCCCGGCCGCGACGGCCACGACGTCCGTGAGCGTCCCCGCGTCGACCGGCGCGCGGGACGCCCGCCTCAGCCCATCGCCCAGCTGGCCGCTGCTCCCCGCGCCCCAGCAGGACGCCCTCCCCGAGCTTCGCGCGACGCACGCGTGATCCCCCGAGGCGGCCAGGTCGATCGCGTCGGTGAGCCCGGTGACCGGGGTCGGCGTCAGCCGGTCAGCGGTCCCTCCGTCCCCGATCTGACCCAGAACGTTGTTCCCCCAGCAGCTCACGGCCCCGGCGGCTCGCCGCGCGCACGTATGGTTGCGCCCCAGGGCGATCTGAACCGCGTCGCTGAGCCCCGACACGACGACCGGCGTCGACGCGCTCGTGGTCGTCCCGTCACCGAGCTGCCCGTCATAATTGGAGCCCCAGCAACGCACGGTGCCGTCCTCGAGACGCGCGCAGGCGTGCCGCTCACCCACGTGAACCTCGGCCACACCCGCCAGCCCCGGCACCACGGTCGGCGTCGACACGCGCCCAGGCGGCGCGCCCGCCGCGCTCCCGTAGTTGCTCCCCCAGCAGCGCACCGTGCCGTCAGCGGCGCGGGCGCAGGTCGCGGGGGGCCCGACGCTGAGCTGCGTGGCGGTGACGCCCGAGAGTCGGATCGGGCTCGGCCGGTCGGTCGTCGTGCCGTCGCCGACCTGGTTCAGCCCGTTCTCGCCCCAGCAATGAACCGACTGGTCCGTCGCCACGTAGCAGTGGGTGTCGTCGATGGAGTGGTCGAAGTCGATGGCCGTCGGCGGGGGCACGGTGACCAGCGTCGGCGCTCGACCGAAGAAGAGGGTGGGGCCGGGAGTCCCCCAGCACAGCAGGCGACCGCTCGACAGTCGCGCACAAGCCGACGTCTCGCTCGCCCGAAGCCCGACCACCGTCTCGCAGCCGCCCGTCACGCAGGTGACCGCGCAGACGTTGCCGCACATCCCGCAGTCCGACTCGGCGGAGTCGAGATCGCGGCAAGCCCCCCCGCAGTCGGTCTCGCCGACGGGGCACTCGCACACTCCGCTCGAGCACGTGCCGCCGCTCGGGCACCGGTTGCCACACGCGCCGCAATTGACCGGGCTCGAGTCGAGGACGACGCAGCGACCGTCACAAACCACCTCTCCGGCGGGGCAGCGGCACGCGCCCGCGTCGCAGCTCCCCCCGAAGGGGCAACGGTTGAAGCAGGCGCCGCAGTGCTGGTTGCTCGTCGAGAGGTCGGCGCAGAAGCCTCCGCAGAGCTCCCCATCGCCCGGGCACGTGCAAGCCCCGGCCATGCAGCCGTCCGACGCGGCAGGGCAGCGGGTATCGCACGCGCCGCAGTGGTCGTCGTCGCTGTCGAGATCCACACAGCGTGCGCCGCAGCGGACCTCCCCGTCCGGGCAGACGCAGGAGCCGTCCTGACAGAGCTGCCCTCCGGTGCACGTTCGGCCGCAGAGGCCGCAGTTGAAGCTGTCACTCGAGGTGTCCAGGCAGCGGCCGCAATACGTCTCGCCGGCCGGGCACGCGCAGACGCCGTCGACACAGGACTGCCCGGGGCCGCAGCGCATCCCGCACGCGCCGCAGTGGTTCGGGTCGTTGAGGGTGTCGACGCAGAGGCCGGAGCAGGCGACGCCTCCCATGGGGCAGTCGCACACGCCGCGAACGCAGGGGGCGCCGGCCGGGCAGGCGCGGCCGCACGCGCCGCAGTGCATGGGGTCCGCGTCGAGATCGACGCAGTCGCGGCCGCACAGCGCGCCGCCGTCGGGGCACGTGCACGTCCCGCGGACGCACCGCTGCGCGGAGGCGCAGACGTTCCTGCACCCGCCGCAGTTCATGGGGTCCGCCTGCACCGACAGGCACGCGCCACCGCAGCGCATCCCTCCGTCGGGACAGGCGCACGATCCGCGCACACAGACCTCGTCGACGGCGCAGCGCACGCCGCAGTCGCCGCAGTTCGTCGGATCCTCGAACACGTCGACGCAGCCGCCCTCGCAGACCCGCTCGCCGAAACCGCAGCCGCAGTCCCCGTCCAGACACGGCACGCCATCCGGACAGGTGGACCCACAGCGACCGCAGTGGAGGTCGTCGGAGGAGAGATCCACGCAGCGCCCCCCGCAGTCCGCCGTGCCTTCGGGACAGACGCAGGCCGCGTCGTCGCAGACCGCGCCGTCGGGGCACGCGCGGCCGCAGCCCCCGCAGTGCCGAGGGTCCTCGGGCGCGACGACCTCCCCCTCACAGAACCGGCAGTCGTCCGCGGCGCCGTTACAGTCGTTGTCGAGCCCGTCCCCGCAGACCTCGCGCGACGCGTTCGGCACGCAACCACAGACGCGCGCGTCGATGTCCGGCTGCACGCACTCCCAGTTGCGGCCCGCGGGGCAGTCCGTGCGCGCGCCGCACACCCGCGAACAGACGGCGCGACCGTCCTCGAGCGCGAGGCAGATGCCGCTCTCGCAGTCCTCCGAGACCTCGCACGGGGCGCCGAAGGCCGCCAGCGCGACGGCTCCGTCGAGCGCGTCGAGGGGCGGGCTCTCGCAGCCCAGCGCCAGCATCGAGAGCGCGAGCCAACCGACACGCCTCAACGCCACGTGCACCCCGGCTGTTGGTTACAGCTGAGCTCGAGCGCGAAGGACTCACAGGGCGTGCTCGTGCCGGCGCAGCCCTCGGACCAGCGGCACCCGTCTTGGCTCGAGCAGCTGAAGCGCTCCCCGAAGAGACGACACGACCTCGGAGATCCCGAGCACGAGCCGGAGCCCGACGATCGCCAGTAGCAGCCGAGGTGGTCGTTGCACGCCCCCCGACTGCTCTGGAGCGAGCAGGGATACGGCACGCCTTCGCAGTCCGACTCCCACCGGCAGCCGTCGCCCTCCGTGCAGCTGAGCTCACTCGCGCGCAGCAGACAGCTCCGCGCCACGCCTCGACAGGAGAGCGCGGGCGCGAGGCCCGAGTCGATCCCGCCATCCGCGGTGGGCACGGGAGCGACCATCGCGGCGTCGAAGCGGACCTGCCCGCCCTCCGGCCCGCGAGCCGGCGGCGCGCAGGCGACCGCCGCCGTGGCGAGGAGCGCGACGAGCGCGAAGCCCACCGGGGCCTGGCAGCGATGGGCGGAGCTCACCAGCGCACGGCCGTGGGGGTGAGGCGGGGCGACGAGGTCCCGTCTCCCACCTGAGCGCGGTAGTTGGAGCCCCAGCAGCGCACGTCCCCCGCCGTCGTCGTGGCGCAGGTGTGCTGGTCCCCCACGTCCACCGAGCTCGCGTCCGTCAGCGCCGGGGTGGCGGTCGGCCAGGGGGTGTCGGTGGTGGTGCCGTCGCCGAGCTGACCGCCGTGGTTCCGGCCCCAGCAGCGCATCCCACCGCCCGTGCGCACCGCGCAGGTGTGCCACGTGCCGACCGCCACGTGGGAGGCGTCCGTGAGGGTGGGCACCGCCAGCGGCGTGCTCCGGGTCGTGGTCGAGCCGTCGCCCAGCTGACCGTACCCGTTGTACCCCCAGCAGCTCACTCGGCCGTCCATGTGGCGCGCGCAGCTCACCGAGCCACCCATCGCGATCTGCACCGCGTCCGTGATGCCCGTCACTGCGACCGGGGTCGTGGTGCTGGTCATCGTGCCGTCCCCGAGCTGGCCGTACGTGTTGTTGCCCCAGCAGCGAACCGTGCCGTCCGTGAGTCGCGCGCAG
Organism: Sandaracinaceae bacterium; assembly: GCA_040218145.1. Classification (GTDB taxonomy): domain Bacteria; phylum Myxococcota_A; class Polyangia; order Polyangiales; family Sandaracinaceae; genus JAVJQK01. The sequence goes on from JAVJQK010000067.1 coordinate 32,218, forward strand.
CTGTGGTTGTGGCCGCTCCGCACCTCCGCCACTCCGGCGAGCCCGGAGATCGGGGCCGGCGTCGTCACGTAGCTGCCCGTGGTGCCCGCAGCGTAGCCCTGGCCCCAGCACTCGACGCTGCCGTCCGAGAGCCGGGCGCAGCTCGCCGTCCCCCCCACGGTGACCTGCGTGGCCGTGGTGACGCCCGTCAACACGACGGGCGCGTAGCGGTTCGTGCGCGTTCCGTCACCCGCCCCGTAGTAGTAGTTGTAGCCCCAGCAACCGAGCGTGCCGTCGCTCTCGACCCAGCAGTGGGTCAGGCCGTTGGTGTCGAAGTCCGAGACCTGGGTGGGCGTGTCACGACGGGTCGGCGTGGAGCCCGCGCCGAGGCCATATCGGTTGTAGCCCCAGCAGTAGAGTCGCCCGTTCGACATGACGGCGCAGGAGGCCTCGGCGCCGAGGCCGAGCGAGCCCGCCGTCGCGCAGCTCCCGCCCGCGCAGACCAGTGAGCACGTCGTGCCGCAGGCGCCGCAGTTCATCTCGTCGTCCTCGACGTCGATGCAGGCGCCGCCGCAGACGGTGGCGCCGCCCGGGCAGGTGCAGGTCCCGCTCAGACACGTCGCCCCGGTCGCGCACGCGGTGCCGCAGCTGCCGCAGTGGCGCTCGTCGCTCGTGGTGTAGGTGCACGCGCCGTCGCACACCTCGGAGCCGCCCGGGCAGGCGCAGGTGCCGCTGACGCAGGTCGCGCCGGTCGCGCACGAGGTGCCGCAGGCGCCGCAGTTGCCCTCGTCCGACTGGAGATCGGTGCACGCGCCGCCGCAGACGGTCTGGGCGCCGGGGCAGTAGCAGGCGCCGCTGAGGCACGTCGCGCCGGTGGCGCAGGTGGTGCCGCACGTGCCGCAGTTCAGCTCGTCGTCCTGGGTCGAGGTGCACCGGCCGCCGCAGACGCTGCCGCCGCCAGGGCACGTGCACGTGCCGCTCAGGCAGGTCGCGCCGGTGGCGCAGGTGGTGCCGCACGCGCCGCAGTTCAGCTCGTCGTCCTGCGTGGTGGCGCAGCGCCCCCCGCAGACGACGCCGCCGCCCGGACACCCGCAGGTGCCCGCGGTGCAGACCGCGCCGATGGCGCAGGTGGTGCCGCACGCGCCGCAGTGGGCCGTGCTCGAGGAGAGATCCACGCAGCGGCCATCACAGACGACCTGGCCCGCGGGGCACTCACAGGTGCCGCCGTTGCAGCTCTGCCCCGTCGCGCAGGCGTTGCCGCAGCTCCCGCAGCTGGCCGTGCTCGAGGAGAGATCCACGCAGCGATCGCCGCACACGGTCTGCCCCGACGGGCACGCGCAGGTGCCGCTCACGCACGACGAGCCCCACGGGCAGCGGTTGCCGCAGGAGCCGCAGTTGTTGAAGTCGCTGGACAGGACGCGGCAGCTCGACCCGCAGAGCGAGCCGCCGCCCGGGCACTCACACGCGCCCGCGATGCACGACTGCGCCGAGGGGCAGACCACCCCGCAGCCGCCGCAGTTGTAGCGGTTGCCCTCGACGTCGGTGCAGCGCCCGCCGCAGGAGATCTGTCCGGTCGGGCACTCGCACACGCCCTCGACGCAGCTCCGTCCGCCGGCGCAGCCCGTCCCGCAGCGGCCGCAGTTCCGGATGTCGGTGTCGGTGTCGGTGCAGCCCGCGCTGCAATACATCTCGTCACCCGGGCACGCGCACGCGCCGCTGCGACACACCTGGCCCGACGCGCACCGGACCCCGCAGCCCCCGCAGTTCAACGGATCGCTGGTGGTGTTGCGGCAGGCGCCGTCGCACACCGGCCCGCCGCCCGGGCAATCGCACGCGCCGTCGACGCAGGCGACGCCGGCCGGGCACTCCTGCCCACAGCCGCCGCAGTTCAGCCGGCTGACGTCGAGGTCCACGCACGAGTCGCCGCAGAGCGCGCCGCCGCCCGCGCACGTGCACGCGCCGCGGTCGCACCGCTGCCCGGTCACGCACGCGTTGCCGCAGAACCCGCAGTGGGCCTCGTCGTCGTCGGTGCTGACGCACACTCCATCGCAGCGCTCGCCGCCGTCGGGGCAGACGCAGGCGCCTCCGTCGCAGACCTCGTCGCTCTCGCAGGTGACGCCGCACCCGCCGCAGTTCAGCGCGTCGGAGGTGACGTCCACGCAGACGTCGTCGCACGGCATCTCGCCGTCGTCGCAGCCGCAGAGCCCCTCGATGCAGGGCACGTCGAACGCGCAGGCGGTGCCGCAGCCGCCGCAGTGGTTCTCGTCGTACGCGGTGTCGACGCAGCGCGCGCCGCACTGGATCTCGTCGGCCGGGCACACACAGCTCCCCGCCTCGCAGAGCGCGCCTGACGGGCAGGCGATGTCGCACCCGCCGCAGTGACGGACGTCGTCCATCGGGACCGCGACCCCGTCGCAGATCCGGCAGTCGTCGGTCGCGCCGTCGCAGTCGTTGTCGAGCCCGTCGCCGCAGATCTCCTCGGTGGCGTCGGGGACGCAGCCGCACACGCGCGCGCCGAACCGGTCGGGCTGCACGCAGCCCCAGTTGCCGCTGTCGGGGCAGTCCGCGTCCGTGGCGCAGCCCCGGGTGCAGAACGCCCGGTCCGCCGCGATCTCGAGGCAGAGCCCGCTGAGGCAGTCTCCGCTGACGCCGCAGGCCTCCGTGAACTCGGCCATGGCGCCGCCGTCGCCGCCCATCGGCCGATCGCCTTCACAGGCCATGAGGAGGAGGCTCGCCGCGGCGAGCGCCCAGAGGAAGTTGCGCTTCAGTACCACGAGCACCCCGGCTGGCTGTTGCAGGCGTAAGAAGAGAAGTACCCGCTGCAGGTCCTGGCCACGCCGAGGCAGTCCCCGTCCCAGCGGCAGCCTTCCTGCCCCGTGCAGGAGGAGCTGCTCGAGTAGGAGCTGCAGGAGCGCGCGGAGCCGGAGCAGTCGTCGCTGAAGGTGCTCCAGTAGCAGCCGTCCTGGCGGCTGCAGGAGTAGCTGCTGTACCGCGAGTAGCAGCTCCTCGCGACGCCAGAGCAGTCCTCGTCCCAGCGACAGCCGTCGACCTGGGAGCAGCTCGTCCGCGTGGCCCGGCCGTAGCAGCCGATCGGGACGCCGTTGCAGCGGGGCTCGGAGGGGCGCACGCCGGAGTCGCGCGGCGTCGTCACGCCGGAGTCGCTGGACGAAGCGCGCGCGTCGGCGGGCTCCACGTCGATCATCGCCGCGTCGAAGGTGAGCACGCCACCGTCGGGGCCGCGGAGCATCGGAGGCGCCGGGCCATCGCAGGCGGCCAGGGTGAGCGCCGCGAGGGCGACGCCGAGATACAGCTTCTGGAACGACAACGCGGCTCTCCCACGCGCGCCGAGGAGGGCGCGGCCGGGGGACGCTATTTCCAGCGCCATGAACCGTCAAGGTAAGCGCAATTGACGAGCACCCTCGTTCGAGCCTGCGTTTTCAGACAATTCGCGTGGCGACGGGCCCGTCACCGCGTCGTGTGAACCCTCACTCGCAGGCGAAGGCCGGGATGCAGCGGTCCGTGTAGCAGAGCCCGTCGCCCTCGGGCACGGTGCCCTCGGGACAGTTCGGAGCGACGCGCCGGCAGGCGGTCGTGCAGCTGTCGCCGGTGAGCGGGACGCAGACGGGCGGGGTCACCGGGTCGGTGTCGTCGATGGCGGGCACCGCGGGCACGCAGCCGGCGACGCTGCAGCTGTCGTCGTCGATCACGACCGCGTCCGCGCAGGTCGGGGCGCTCGGGAAGCAGCCCCACGCGGGCACCTGACCGCAGCTCGGGCTCCGGCAGGTGACGAACGGGACGCAGCCCTGGTAGTCCGGGTTGGTGCAGTCCGCGCAAGGCCCGTCGGTGCAGCTCGGGCAGCACGAATCGTCCCAGACCGGCGCGCAGTCCGTGTTCGCGAAGCACGCCACCGCGCCGAGGCCCTCACAGGGGTCGGGGATCGTGCCACAGGCGGGGGCGGCGCGGTCCGCGATCAGGACCGGGCAGCCCTGCGCGTCGGTGCTGCGGATGAACGGCCAGCCGTCGAAGCCGGCGATCGTGGCGGAGCACGCGTCCGCGCTCGCGGCCCATCCGCCCGCGGGCAGGGGCGGGTCCCCGGGCGAGCAACCCGCGAAGTCGGCGATCGGGCAGCAGACGCCGCCCCCGTCCACCTCGGGGACGCTCCCGTCGGGCTCCGTGTCACCGCCGTGGGAGGAGGAGCACCCGGCGAGGGCAAGGAGGGAGAGGAGTGCCAGCGTGTGCCGCATCGTCATGAGGATACGACACACGCAAACACCGGGCCGGCGAGGTACTACTCGACGAGCAGGAGGCCGCCCGCGAACTCGAGCAACATGCGGCCGCTGCCCGCCTCGTGCGCGACGTCGAAGAGGTTGCCCGAGGTGAGGTCCAGCGGCGCGCCGAGCGTGATGCCGCTCGTGGCGTCGAAGGCGTCGACCGGGTACGCGCGCAGCCCGTCGAGGTCGAAGCTCGGGGTCAGGACCTGCACGACGATCATGTCGTTCACGAGGTCGAAGCTCGAGGGCAGCATCTCCGCCTCGCCGACGCGGACGCCGACCGCCTCGAAGTCGATGGGCGCGCCCGTGGTGAGGGCCGCCTCGATCGCGCTCGTCGCGACCACGTAGACGCGGCCCCCGTCGTCGAAGAAGCCGCCCGCGAGCACGTAGTCCGGCCCAACCGCCACGCCGCCCGAGAAGTTGCCGAGCCCCGTGCCGACGCGCGCGGTGGTCGTCTCGCTGCCGAAGCGAGCCGCGTAGAGCCCCTGGCCGCTGCCCGCGCCGTCGAAGCCCATGCCGTTGACGAGCAGGGTGTCGTCCGACATCCAGGCCGCGTCGAAGTTGCCGTCCGCGGCGAAGTCCGTGTGCGCCCCGTCCATGGTCACGACCGAGAACACCTGACCGCTGAACGTGGAGTCGCTGACCGTGTAGCCGAAGAGCGCGCGGCTCGCGTCGGGCGACACGGCGAGGTAGCCGCCGAGGAAGGCCATCACGTCGCCCGCGTGGGTGGCCATGACGCTCCCGATCGGGCTCTCCGTGGGCTCGCTGGCGCCCATGGCGGCGAACGTCGCCAGATCGAAACGCGTGCCTCCGGCGACCGCCTCGCTGCGCAGGGTGAAGACCTGCGCCGGGTCACCCGCGTGCGCGCCGAAGCGGGCCGCGTCGCTGCAGAAGGTCCCGACCACGGTCAGGCTCTCGTCGAGGGCCGCGTCCCAGCCGCTCGTGTCGGCGCCGCAGGTGGCGACGCAGACGCCGCGCACCTCGGCCTCGTCGGCGCCGCAGCCGACGCCGGAGTCCTCGTCGACGCCTCCGTCGACGCCCGCGTCCTCTTCGACGCCCGTGTCAGCGGGATCGCCCGCGTCGGTGGGGCCGGCGTCGGTCAGGTCCGGGCCGCCGTCCATCATCTCGGTCTCGCCGTCGCACCCCACGAGGGCGAAGGCCACCATCAGCGCGCCGATGGGCGCGTAGCTACGAATCACGTTCACGCTGCTGCTCCTCTGCCCCGCTCCCCGCGAGGCGTTTCGAGCGGGCGAGCAGTCGGAGCGCGAGAGCGCGACAGAAGCGCCTCCACACCCCGTGAAGGCTCGCCAGCTCGTGCGCGCGGCAGGTCTCCTGACTCGCCGGTTCCTCCGATCCAGGCCGCCTTCCCGACGCGAGCGTCAGTGGCTGAGTGGCCTGGACCGTCCCCGGTCACAGTGGCGGGGGCCGCGCCGGCTTCTCACCGGCTTCCCTCTTCGGAGCTCAGATCGAGCTCTTGTCCGTCTCGTGGACGGACCGCGTGCACGTCGTTCGATTGTCAGACGACGCCCCCACCCTGGGAGCGACGGGGCGTGCATAGACTTCGCGCGCGCCCCGGTCAAACGCCTCGACGCGGGGGGAGGCGGGCGGCCATCATCACGCCATGCGGTGTTTGCTCGCCCTCCTCGTCACGGCCTGCGCGACGACGCCCTGCCCCGACGAGCCGCTCTCGCGCCCGAGCGAGACGCCGGCGTTCGTGGTGCGCGTGCACGACCGCCTGCCGCCGCCCGACGAGATGACCCTGCCCGGCACCGACCGCGCCCCGGAGCCGTTCGGGCTCGGGGAGTACGCCTCGCACGCGCTCTACGCCGCCGACGGACGCCTGCTCGCGGAGCGCTGGCTCGACAACCTCACGCGCTGGGAGGGCGCGGCGGGCACGGTGGACGCGGCGTCGGTGCTCCCGGCGCGGATGCGACCGGGTGGGCTGACGGTGTTGCTCGCGGACGGGCGCCGCTCCCGCGTGCGCTTCGAGACGACGAGCGGGCTGTTGCTGTCCCAGCGCGAGACCTACACCTCGCCGCCGCCGCGCGGAGGGCAGCTCATCGCGGAGACGGACCTCGGTGACGGCACGGTGCTGCTGTCGCGCGCGCGGACCGACGCCGCGCCGGCCGACCTGCTCTGGATCGACGCGGACGAGAGCGAGGGCGCGCCGCGCGACGTGTTCGGGTTGAGCGATCTGTCGAGCGGGCGCGTCACGCCCGGCCGCGGCGCGCCCTTCACGACGGGCGCGGCGGCGGAGCGAGCGCTGATCACGCTCTGGCTCGAGGACGAGCCGGACGCGGGCGCCTTCGCGCTCGTGACCCCGGGCGACGACGACGTGACGCGGGTCGATCTCCCCGGCGTCTCGGGCTGCGTGGACGCGGCGCCGGTCGCGCCCTCGGGAGACACGCCGCGGGTGGTGGTGCTCTGCGTGGGCGACCCCACGCGGCCCGCCATCGAGCGCGACCGCGCGGGGCTGGTGCTGCTGGAGGCCGAGCGCACCGGCCCGCCCATCGTCGCGGCCACGCGCACGCAGAATGAGCTGTTCCGCGACTATCCGCCGAGCAGCGCGCTGGTGGGGCTCGCCGGGAGCTGGGTGGCCTACCTCTCGGAGGGCGACGCGACGCGCGCCGACGTGCTGCTCGCCGTCCACATGGAGAGCGACGCGGGCGTGATCCTCTGGGAGGAAGATCGCACCGAGATCTGGGGCCCCGCCCTCGGGAGCGGCGACTTCGCGCCCGGCCTCGGCGGCGGCGCGGGCGGCGGAGTGGGCGAGCTCTGGTGGCCCTCGACGCGGGAAGGCGTCTTGCGATTCGAGCAGACGAGCGAGGGCGCCGACGCGCGCTTCGTCACGCTCGCCGCCGCGCCGCAGCCGGGGTGCTCGCGCCTGCCGCCGCGCGCGGTGCGTCACCTGCCGCCGCCCGCGCCTTGACCTTCGCCCGGCCCATCTGGTGTAACCCGGGTCGCGATGACCCTGGTCGATCAGTTCGAGAGCGTCTTCCGTTCCGCCGAGCGGAGCCGCTACGCGTTCAGCGCGATCGACGTGAAGAAGGTCTTGCTGGTCACCGACCTCGAGGGCGCGGAGGCCGAGCGCTTCGCGGCGAAGACGCGCGCGTTCCTGGCCGAGATCGAGGGCGCGTCGTGGACCGTGCTGACCAACGACGACTACGGCGACGTGGCCGCGCTCCGCGCGAAGGTCACCGAGATGGCCCCCGACCTCGTCGTCAGCTACCGGAACCTCCGCTACACGACCTGGCGCTGGCCCTACAGCCTGGGCGTCTACCTCAACGTGCTGACCCGCGAGACCGATCTGCCGGTGCTCGTGATGCCGAACCCGCACGAGCTGCCCGACTGGCGACGGGACACCACGAGCGCGGTGATGGTGCTCGCCGACCACCTCACGGGCGACGATCGCCTCGTCGACTGGGGCGTGCGCTTCGTGCGGCCGGAGGGGAAGCTCTACCTCGCGCACGTCGAAGACGACGCCGTCTTCGAGCGCTACATGGGCGTGATCGGGAAGCTGCCCAGCATCGACACCGACGTCGCGCGCGAGGACATCGAGGCGCGCCTCCTCAAGGAGCCGCGGGACTACGTCGAGAGCATCGGCGAGGTGCTGGCCGAGCAAGGCCACCTCACGCACGCGCTGATCCCGCTCGTCCGCTGGGGGCACCGCCTCGCCGACTACGTGGCGCTCATCGAGGAGCACGACGTGGACCTGCTGGTCTTTCACACCAAGGAAGAGGACGACCTCGCGCTCCACGGCAAGGCCTACTCGCTCGCCGTGCGCCTGCGCGACGTGCCGATCCTCATGCTCTGATGAACGAGCTGGAGCCGATCGCGGAGACCGTCGTCGACCCACACGTGCCCACGTGGGTCACCGCGCTCTTCGGCGGGATCCTCGTCCTGATGGTCCTCGCGCTCGCGCTCGAGGAGAAGATCCACGCGAAGAAGTCGTTCATCACCGGCGTCGCCGCGGTGGCGAGCCTCGCGATCGCCGAGGCGCTGCACCTGCTGCCGACCGACGACCTGACCAACTCGATGCACGAGACGGTCGAGATGCCGGTCTACATCGCGGCCATCGACTGGGGCGTCATCGCGATCATCCTCGGCTCGAGCATCTTCGTCGACGTCACGAGCAAGTCGGGCCTCTTCGCGTGGATCGCCATCCGTCTGACCCGCGCGAGCCGCGGCGACCCCTTCTGGCTGCTCGTCTACTACGGCGTGATGACGGTCGTGTTCAGCGCGATGCTGAACAACGTCACCGCGATGATCATCGTCGGCTCGCTCACCGGCGTGTCGCTGAAGAAGCTGGGCCGGACCGATCAGCTCCTCGGGTTCCTGCTCGTCGAGGGGCTGCTCACCAACGTCGGCGGCCTGCTCACCCTCATCAGCTCGGTGCCGAACATCATCGTCGGCCAGACGGCGGGGATCAGCTTCGTCGACTTCTTCCTCGTCGCCAGCCCCTACGTGCTCGTCGCGACCGTGATCACCCTGCTGCTCGGCGCGCGGCTCTTCGGCATCCATCGACTGGCCGAAGGCGAAGAGCGCGAGAAGGCGCAGGCGCTGGTGGACACCTTCGACGAGAACGAGAGCATCGAGAGCCGCGGCTTCTTCACCTACGGCGCGGTGATGGCGGTGCTCTTCATCGTCGCCATCGCGACCACGAGCGTCACGCCGGTCGTCAGCGAGCTGGGCATGGGCTTCGTCGCGCTCGCCTTCGCGGCCGCCATGCTGCTGCGCTTCAAGAGCGAGGTCGACCGCTTCTACCAGGCGGTGGACTGGGACCTGATCGGCTTCTTCGCCGCGCTCTTCATCGTCATCAACGTGATGGAGCACGCGCACGTGCTCGACGCGATCGGGGTGGGCCTCGCGAAGATCCTCGAGCTGCCCGGCGAGAGCGGCTCCCTGCTCGTCAGCGCGGCGGCGGCGTCGAGCGTCACCGACAACATCCCGCTCGCGGCCATGCTCGCCAACATCCTCCGCGGGCTCGGCACCGCGAGCGACTCGCCGCTCTGGTGGTCGGTCGTCTTCGGCGCGAACCTCGGCGGCAACCTCACCCCGATCGGCTCCGCGTCGACGGTGGTCGCGGTCACCCTCATGAACAAGCACCGCCTCGGCGTCAGCTTCGGCGGGTTCGTGAAGCGGGCCCTGCCCTTCGCCGTGGTGCAGCTGATCCTGGCCGTCGCGTACGTGATGATCTTCCTATGAGCATCTTCTTCCTCAGCGACTTCGGCGTGCGCGATCACTACGTGGGGGTGGTGGAGGCCGTGATCGCGAAGATCGCGCCCGCCGCGCGCGTCGTTCACCTGACCCACGGCGTGCCGCCGCAGGATCTGCGGAACGGGAGCTGGCAGCTCTGGGCCGCGTCGCCGCACCTGCCCGACGGCTCGATCGTGCTCGCGGTGGTCGACCCTGGGGTGGGCTCGGAGCGGCGCGCCGTCGTGGTGGAGACCGAGCGGCTCACCTACGTCGCGCCGGACAACGGGCTCCTCGAGGCGGCGCTCGCCGAGCAGACCGTGAAGCGCGCCCACGGCCTGACCGAGCCTGCCTATCGACTGCGTGACGTCTCGGCGACCTTTCACGGCCGCGACATCTTCGGCCCCGCCGCCGCGCACCTGGCCAGCGGCGTGGACCCGGCCGCCTTCGGCGACCCTGTGGAAGCCCTCGCCCCCCTGGGCCTGCTCCCGCGCGACGCGGCCTACGGCGAGGTCTGGACCTTCGACCACTTCGGCAACGCGCTCACCACCCTGCGCGCTCCCGAAGAGGCGCCGACCGCCATCACCGTCAGCGGCCGCCGCGTGCCGTGGGTCGAGACCTACGCCTCGGTCGGTCCGGGAGAAGCGCTCGCGCTCCGCGGCTCGAGCGGCCTCGTCGAGCTCAGCGTGCGCGATGGCTCCGCCAGGGAAGCGCTCTCGTTGACCGAAGGCGCCGAGGTCCGCCTCGTCCCCTGACGTGACGGCGTGACGGCGCGTCGATCGCGTCTATCTCCGCCGCGTGAGACTCGGCCTCGCTCTGATCGCCATGCTCGTCGCGCTCGGCCCCGGGCGTGCGTCCGCCCTGAGCGCTGGGGACCGCGCCCCATCCATCGATCTCGTCGACGATTCAGGCCGCCGCGTGACCCTGCGCCGCTACCGAGGCCGCGTGCTCATCGTCAGCACCTGGGCCTCGTGGTGTGCCCCGTGCATGGAGGAGCTCCCCTCGCTCCAGCGCCTCTACGCCCGCCACTACCGCCGCGGCCTCCGCGTGCTCGGCGTCAACGTCGATCGCGAGCTCGAATCGATGCAACAAGCCAAGCGTGAGCTCCGCCTCCGCTTCCCGAACGCGCACGATCCCGAGCGCACCCTCGTCCGCCGCTGGGGGGCGCGCACCATCCCCATGCTCTGGGTCATCGATGGGGACGGCGTCGTGCGGCACGTGCAGGGCGGCTACGAGCCTGGAGACGAGCGCGTGCTCGAGCGTATCGTGCGCGGTCTGCTCCCGCCCGAGCCGACGCCAGACGCCGGCCGCTCCGACGCGGGTCACTCCGACGCGGGCCTCCCGGACGCGGGTGCGCCCGAAACACCAGCGCCCGACAGAGCTGGCCAAGCGAGCTCGGCGCCTCGGACGCCGACGCGCCCGCCCGCATCCCAGCCGGCCGCCCTCGAGGCCCCGCCCCCCGCCGCGCCCGCAGCCCGCACCAACCGCGCCGCCGGCCTCTGCACGATCACTCGCTCTGCCCCGAGCTCCCTCGCGGCCATCACGCTCCTCGCCCTCGCCCTGCTCCTGACGGCGCGCCGCCCCTGAGTCCCCGGACCCCGAGCTGGGTATGTCGCGGCGGTCGCTCTGCGGCGTGACGGCCGTCGTGCTGGCGCGCGCGCCGGCGACCTCGAAGAAAGTGACGCTCGACAGGAAACCTCTCGGCGGCGCGCGCGATGGGGCCCGCCGGAGGTTCCATGAGACATCGATACGCCCGCCTGCTGACGCTCGCGCTCGCCTGCGCGGCCTGTGACACCCCGCCCGTCGCCGACGACGCGGCCGCGCCCGAGGACGCGGCGAGCGCGTCCGACGCAGAGCCCACGCGCCCCGACGCCGCGCCGCCCGCCTGCGTCACGGACGCCGACTGCGACGACGGGCTCTTCTGCAACGGCCCCGAGCTGTGCGACCCCGCCCATCCAGCCGCCGACCCGCGCGGCTGCGCCTTCGACGGCATGCGATGCCCGGCGGCCGACGTCTGTGACGAGGACGCCGACCGATGCGAGCCGGCGCCGTGCGCGGGCGACGCCGAGCGCGTGACGGCCTACCGAGACGCCGACGGGGACGGATACGGCGACGCCGCCCGATCCATGCGGGTCTGCCCCGAGGACGCAGGACCGGGAAACGCGTGGTCGCTCCAACCCGACGACTGCGACGACACGAGACCCGGCGTCAACCCGGGCGCGACCGAGATCTGTGACCCGGCTGGCCGCGACGAGGATTGTGACCCGACCACCATCCATGGTGGCGACGGGGACGCCGACGGCGACGGCTACGTCAACGCGACCTGCCGCAACGGTCCCCTCGCCGGCGATGACTGCGACGACGCCTCCGCGGACGCCCACCCCGGCGCCGCGGAGATCTGCGACGGGCACGACAACGACTGCGACGGGACGACCGACGAGGGCGTGCTGATCACCTTCCACCGCGACGCCGACGGCGACGGCTTCGGCTGCGACCCGAGCGCCACCACCTGCCCCGCGCCGGTCGAGGCCTGCGCCGCGCCCACCGGGTACGTCGCCGACGCCCGCGACTGCAACGACGAGCCCTCCGACGGTGCCGCGCAGAGCCCCGATGTGACCGAGACCTGCAACGGCGTCGACGACGACTGCGACGGCGCCGTGGACGTCGGGAGCGTCGACCTGGGGACGCGCGAACACTGCTCTGCGTGCTTCGACGACTGCCAGTTCAGCTGCAACGCTGGCACGTGCGAGCAGGCGGTCGACATCGACATGAGCTGGGATGCTCAGTGCGCGACGACGACGCTGAACAACCTGTATTGCTGGGGCCTCAACCGGGACGGCGCCGTCGGCGACGGCACGACACGGCCCGCGCATCGACCGGTGCGGGTCCTCGGCACGCCGACGACGGCCGAGGTCGAGTCGATGAGCCTGCACGGCAGGACGAGCTGCGCGCTGACGCGCAACACCGGGACCGGCGTCGGCTCCGTGTACTGCTGGGGTGAAAACGACGACTACCAGGTCGCGGACACGGGCTCGACGCGGGTCTCCGTGCCCACGCTCGTGGGCTCGAGCTTCGAGAGCGTCGCGGTGAACCAGGACTCCACCCTGGAGGGCACGACGTGCGCGGCGCGGCACAGCGGAGGCTCGTCGACGGGCCTCTGCTGGGGGGCTCGCGTGCCGCGACGCGACGCCGGCGGAGAGTGGTCGATCGTCTCCTCGACGACGCCGCTCGAGCTCGGCCCCTCGTACCCGTCGCCGGTGGGCAGCGTCTTGAACGGCATGCCCTGCACGCTCAGCGCGGCCGGGCAGCTGACATGCTGGGGCACCAACCGGTGGGGTGAGCGGGGGATCGGCGCCACCGCAGCGCTCACCCCTCCGCCGGCCCAGGTCAGCTTGACACCTCCCGTGCTCCACGCGGTGGAGTCGGGACCGACGCGCTGCGCCCTGCGGGGCACGGAGGTCTGGTGCTGGGGCAGCGATAACACCGGCGGGCTCGGGGACGGCCCTCTCTCTCCCGACCGGTGCGGCAGCGAGTCGTTCGAAGTCGGATGCGCGCTGAGCCCGGTCCGGGTGAGCTCCCTCCCGCCCATCGAGCGCCTCTTCGGAGACGTGGGCGGGTTCTGCGCGCGCACCCCGGCCGGTGAGATGTACTGCTGGGCGGTCAACAACCGGCCGGGCGTCGAGCTGCTTCCGGGTCTCCCCACCACCGGGCCGACTCACAGCCCCGTTCGCGTGCCGTCGTTGGACGGCTTCGAGCGGCTGGTGGTGGGAAGCTACGGTGCCTGCGGGATAGACGCCGTGGGGGACGTCTACTGCTGGGGCAACGGCGCGCTGTCGCTTGGAACGAGCAGCGCACCGGGCGTCGCGCGCCTCCTCCCCCCGGCCCCCTGACCGAGCCCGACGCGCGTCCACGCGGCCTCCGCTCACGCGCGACGGAGGCCGCGCGGCTCGGTGCGCCATCAGCCCGCGGCGATGTCCTCGAGCGTCGCGCGGACGGCCGGGATCATCTCCTCGGGCGCTCGCTCCGACAGCTCCTGGAGCCCGTACCCGCGCGCCGCGAGGCGCTCCGCCGTGCGCAGCCCGAAGTAGTAGGCGGCCCGGACCGGGCGCTCCCCGAGCGCGTCGGACGCGCGGCCGAGGAAGAACGTCGCGTAGTCCTGCTCCGAGTCCGACTCGAGGGCGCCGAGCAACATCCGGGCGAGCTCGCGCTCGTACCGCGGCAGCTCGCGCTCGGCCGACACCGCGCGCGCGCGGTTGAGCAGCTGCGGGTCGGACGGGTCGTGCAGGTGCTGCTCGGGGAGCACCTCGTCGAGGGTCGCGCCCGGGTTGAGCACGCGGCTCGCGTGCACCGCGAGGCCCTCGAACCAGACGCCCGCGCCGATCACGTTCTGCTCGGGCTGGCGCTGGTGGAAGTGGAACAGCTCGTGGGAGAAGAGGACCGGCCCCGGCATGCTCGGCCCCTCGTCCGCGATCACGTCGACGCCGAAGGCGAGCTGGGGCGCGCCGTCGATCATGCGGCCGGCGCCGTTGAACGCGTCGAGCGACGCGAGGAGGTAGCAGCGCCCTCGCCAGTCGAAGGCGGGCAGCGCGTCGACGAAGCGCGCGGCGGCCACCTCGAGCTGCGCCGGCAGCGCGTCGCTGATCGCCCGCATGCGCGGCACGCGCGCCGGGAGCGCCGCCCACCACGGCTCGAAGCGAGCCCGCAGCGCGCCCTCCTCGGCCGACAGACCCAGGACCGACGCCGTGTAGAGCTCGGGGTGACGCGCCACCACCGCGCGCTCGAACCGCGCGAAGGCTTCGTCCGCCGGGCGCCCGCGCGCGCTCTCCCAGAACGCCCAGAAGGCCGGCATCGTGTCCACGATCTCCAGCGCGGCCTCGGCGCGCGCAGCCTCGCCCCGTGAGCCCTCGCTCGGGCCCGGGAGGCGCGCGGCGCACCCGGCGAGCGCAGTGGATCCGAGCCAGAGCAGATCACGTCGCGTCAGCGTCATCACGCGGGAGGGTACGCGACATCGCGCGTGGGTATTTCGCGCCGCGCGGGCGTACCCTCGCGGGCATGAAGCCGGACGAGATCGACGGGATCCTCGCCGCGACGCTCGAGGACGAGCGCGTGTCCCGGGGGGAGAAGCACGCGCTGAAGGAGCTGCTGCTCGACGGGGCGCTCAACGACGAGCAGCTCGCCTTCGTGCGCCACCGCGCGTTCGCGCTCGCCAAGGAGCGGGTGGGCAAAGGTCAGCAGGTCCTGGAGTGGCTCGAGGACGTGGTGAAGATCCTGACCCCGCGCCCCGAGGCGCCCACCCTCCGCGCGGAGGTGCTGTTCAGCCCCGGGCCGGGGTGCCTGAACGCCATCACGCGCTGCCTGGAGGAGGCCCAGAAGAGCGTCGACATCTGCGTCTTCACCGTCACCGACGATCGCCTGGCGGCCGCCATCCTCGACGCGCACCGACGCGGCGTGGCCGTCCGGCTGCTCACCGACGACGACAAGTCGTTCGACCGCGGCTCCGACATCGAGCGGCTCGAGGCGGCCGGCGTGCCCGTGCGCACCGATCGCTCCGAGCACCACATGCATCACAAGTTCGCGCTCTTCGATCGCGCGCTGGTGATCACCGGCAGCTACAACTGGACCCGCTCGGCCGCGCGTCACAACCGCGAGAACCTGCTGGTCTCGGACGACCCGCGGCTCGTCGGGCCCTACCTCCGCCGCTTCGACGAGGACTGGGAGGGCCTCGGCTGAGCCCGCCTATGCTCGCCTATCTTCTCGGGCCGCGACCTGGTTGGCGAGACGCCGGCTCGTAGGCTGGCGTCATGAACCGCTGCCTCTTCCTCGCCGTCTTCGGTCTCCTCGTCGCCGCGTGCGACTCCCCGGTCGACACATCGCCGGATGGGTCGGTGACGCCCCGCGCCGACGCCACCACGGACGCGGCCCTTCCCCCGACGCGCTGCGGCGATGGAGCCTGCGACGCGGGCGAGACGCCCGGCACCTGCCCCGCGGATTGCGAGGACGGCGCACCGATCTGCGGGGACGGGGTCTGTGAGGTCGGCGAGACGCCCGACGACTGCGCGGCCGACTGCGACGACGGCGGCCCCGTCTGCGGGGATGGAACCTGCGACGAGGGCGAGGCCTGCGCGGCCGACTGCGACCCGTGCGGCGGCGCGCCCTGCCCCTCCGGCGGCCCCGTGCTCCGCTTCAGCGACCTCATCAGCGGCCCGGACACCGGCCTCGGCGACGGGCTGGGCAGCGGCGTGGTGGTGACCGTGTGGGGCCAGGGCCTCGGTGAGACCGAGGGGCGCGTGGTCTTCACCGACGCCGCGGGCGCGGCGCACGACGCGGCGCACGTCTACTACTGGAAGCGCGCCGACGGTGCGCTGCCTTCGGGGCCCGCCGATCTGTGGAGCTCGCACCGCATGCAGGAGATCGCGTTCTCCATCCCCGACGCGGCGGACGGCCCGGGCACGATCCACGTGGAGGTGGACGGGGCGCCCTCGAACTCGCTTCCGTTCACGGTGCGCGCCGGGCGCATCTTCCACGTGAGCGCGAGCGGGAGCGACGGGGCCAACGGCTCGGGCGGCGCGCCGTGGGCCAGCGCCGAGCACGCGCTCGACGAGGCCCCCGCGGGGAGCACGATCTACCTGCACGACGTCGCCGTCGGGAGCGACTCGAGCTTCCGCGGCCTCTACTGGAACAACGGGTCGGCGAGCAGCACGCGCGAGGCGCAGTTCGCCGTCGTCTCGTTCCCGGGCACGCGCCCCACCGTGACCGCCCAGCAAGGCGCCGAGTCCTACAACACCGAGGCGATGGTGATCGCCAAGCTCGACATGTACGCGTCGAACTACACCGCCGTCGACGCGAACGACCAGCCGACGGGCAGCACGATCGCCTCCGGCGGCACGTGGGCCATCAAGACCAGCCGCCACGGCCGCGCGGTGGCCAACCGCATCGGAGACATCCCCGGCGGATGCGCGAGCCGGACCCAGGGGGCCATCGTGGGCAGCGCGCGCTTCGGCGACGACGTCTCCGACTACCGGATCCTCGGCAACGAGGTCTACGACTACGGCTGCGCGGGCTCGAGCAAGCTGCACCACACGACCTATCTGTCCATCCGCAGCGACGGCCTCGACGTGCGGGTGGAGCCCTGGGAGTTCGGCTTCAACTACCTGCACGGCAACGAGGCCAAGTTCGGCATCCATCAGTTCGACCAGAACGAGGGCTGCGGCGACACGACCGGCCCCATCCTCATCCACGACAACGTGATCGTCGATCAAGCAGGGGCCGGGATCAGCGTCGGCAGCCAGTGCGACTGGTCCATGGACGTGATCATCGAGAACAACGTGCTCATCGACGTCGGCCAGGCGGCGGCGTGGGACGGCCGTGACCCCGACACCACGGACGGGCCGGAGAACGGCGGCATCGCGATCCGCGACTCGGGCCTGACCGGGACGATGTACGTCCGGCACAACCTGATCTACGCCTTCACGGCCGACGGGCAGACGATCGGCGGGCAGGGCTGCCTGAACCTGAACGGCAGCGGTGACGAGGTCTCGATCGTCTGGGAGGACAACATCTGCTTCACCGAGCTCGACCGGCCCTTCGTCGGCGCCGGCTTTCGCGGCGAGAACAAGCTCGACAACGTCTCCGGCGCGCGGAACGTCTGGCACTTCGCGGGCGCCTCGCCGAGCGAAGCCCTCGTGCCCTCGTGGGACGCCGAGGCGATCACCGAGGACCCCGGGCTGACCGTGACCGGCGCCTGGGTCTCCCTGCCAGCCAGCTCCCCCGCCGTCGGTCGCGGCGCGCCGCTCTCGAGCCCCTACGACGTCTACGGCGTCGCTCGGGACGACGCGCCCGACGTGGGCCCCTGCGAAGCGGAGTAGGTCCCCGTGAGCGTCGCAGGGGCACCCGCACGGAACGATCGCTGACAACGGCATCCTCCGTTGTGATAGAAGCGGACGGGTGATGGCCGACTCGTCTATCTTCCTGGAGCACCGACAGCCGAGCGGACGGCGCTTCGGGCCGGACGGGCTTCCGAGAGGTCACCTGCGGGACTGCGATCGCGTGGAGCTGCTGCTGCGCGACGCCGACGCGCAGCGGCCCGGCTGAATGGGCGCGCGGCGCGTGTTCGCGAAAGCGCGCCCGACGCGACGCGTTCGGCAAGGGCTGGGCGTCGCTCGACCCGCAGCTCGGGCACACCGTCTGGCGCAAGGCCAACGCGGCCCCCGCGGGACCGCCTCGACGTGGCCGAGCAGGCGCCCGCGAGGTCCGATGACTGAAGCGCGCGGCGCCGGCGTGAGCGGCGCGCTCGTCACCCTGCTCTGCGCGCTCGCGAATCACGCCGCCGCCGACGTCTTGCCTCCCGAGCCCGAGGGCTGCTCGCCAGGCAGCGAGGCGGTCGCGCTGCACGATGGGTCCTGGTGCGAACCGGAGCTGCCGGACGACTGCCCGGAAGGCTACCTGCCCCGCGTGGTGCGCAACGTGTCGTACTGCGAGCCCCCGCCATCGACGCCGTGTCCGACCGGCTCGCGAGCGACCAGCCTGGGTCCAGACCGCCCGTTCTGCCTGTCGCTCACGCCATGTGCCGACGATCCGTCCGTGTGCGGGACCTTCGAGTGCCGACCGACCGGCATCTGTGTGGCTGACGGCCTCCTCCCCGGCCCAATCCGGGGAGAGCCCGTCCGCGATCCACGGGCCCACGGCGCATGCGGGACGGACGCCGACTGCGCGTCCGGCCAGCGCTGCGACACCACTCCACGGTGCGACCCGGGGACGCATCGCGTGGCGCCCGACGGCCGAGCGCTGCCCGCCATCATCCGAACCCGCGCCGAGCCGAGCTGGTTCTGGGCGTGGCTCCCTGCGTTGGCCGCATGCGTCGCGCTGCTGGGCGCGGCAGCGGCGCTCGGCGCCGCGCTCCTACGACGGCGGCGAGCGTGAGTCGAGCTGTCACGACAACACGACCCGCTGAGCCTCGCTCAATCGAAGAAAACAGCCTATGAAGATGCATAAACACTTTGCCTGAACATGCGTTCATGCCTGGCCCGCATCGGCCCAGGCGGGTTGACGGGCACGTCGTCCGTCAGCAGGACGCCGGTCTCGAACGCGCGCAGGTTCGTCTGCGTGTCCTGTCCGACCTCCCGACCCAGCGCCCGCTCAGCGCCGCACAGGAGGCCTACGCGGCGCTGGACGTGGAGCTCCTGCACCGGCTCGCGCGGGGCTCGGCGAGCGAAGCGGAGTAGGCTCCCGTCAACCCGCGCGGAGCAAGAACCAGCCCGCTCCGGCCGCGGCGAGCAGCACCGCGATCAAGAAGTAGAGCGTGAGGTTGCGGCTGCGGCGCTTGGCCGCGCGCATGGCGGTCAGCGTGCGGTCGACCTCGTCGAGCGCGTCCTGCTCCCGGAGGGCCTTGGCGGCGGGCGTCTCGACGCGGGTGATGCCGGTCGGCGCCTCGAGCGGGGGCGGCGCGAAGGAGCTCTTCTGCACGACGCCTTGCCCGAGAGTGCTGCTCGAGGTCTCGTCGTCGAGGCCGCCGACGGGCGTGGAGCGTGGGCTGTCCGGGACGTGCAGCAGCGCGTCGCGGATGAGGAGCCGGTCGCTGAAGCACTCGCGCAGCCACGCGCCCACCTCCGCGTGCCCCGCCGGCCGGCCGAGGCCATAGAGATAGGTCTCGAGCTGATGGGCGAGCACCCGCGCGCTCGGGGTGCGGCGCTCGACGTCGCGCGTGAGGGCGCTCATCACGATCCGCTCGAGCTCGAGCGGGTAGCTGGTGGTGATGGCGCTCGGCGGGGTGATCGGGCCGTGCACCACGCGCTCGATGGTCTCGCCCTGGTGCGTGCCCCGGAAGAGGCGCCGCCCGAGGGTCGCCTCCCAGAGCATCACGCCGAGCGACCAGACGTCGGCGCGCCGGTCGATCTCCTTGCCGGTGAGCTGCTCGGGCGCCATGTGCGAGAGCTTGCCCTTGACGAGGCCCGCCGCGGTGACGGTCTGACGCCCGCGCGCGAGCACGACGCCGAAGTCGATCACGACCGCCGCGCCGTCGTAGGTCACGACGACGTTCTGGGGTGAGACGTCTCGGTGCACGACGTCGAGGGGCTCGCCGTCGGCGTCGCAGAGCTCGTGCGCGGCGTGGAGGCCGCGCGCGGCGTCGGCGATCACCCGGGCCGCGAGCCAGGCGGGGAACACGCCGCGCTCGGCCCAGCCGCGACGGAGCATCGCGGTCAGGGTCTCGCCGTGGAGGTACTCCATCGCCATGTACAGGCGCTCGTCCTGGCGGCCGAAGTCGATGACCGAGCAGACGTTGGGGTGATGGATCCGCGCGATGAGGCGCGCCTCGTCGGCGAGCATGGTCGCGAAGCTGTCGTCGCCGCTCCGCTCCGGGTGGACGACCTTGACCGCGACGCTGCGCTCGAAGCCCGCCTCGCCCGCGATGGTGGCCAGGTAGATGGACGCCATGCCCCCGTCGGCGAGCTTGTGGCGCAGGCGATAGCGACCGAGCTGCTCCCCGGAGAGATCTCCTGGCTCGTTCGCGCTCTCGCTGCGCGGCTCTCTCGCGGCAGACATCGGCTCCCCCCGGCTTCCCCCACGCACCATTGTGCACGATATACGCCGGGGCCGCTGAACCCAACAACCCGGCGCTGGGGCTGACCGCCCGTAGGCCGCGCGCCCGCAGGTGTGGGGCGGCGGGCTATGTTGGTTCCCCCCCGAAGCCGTCGGGGGACGGCCGCGAGGGACGCCCGCCGTCCGCGCGAGATCAGCGGAGATTAGGCGAGCGGAGGAGGAGGTCCGCTAGATTCGCCCCATGCAGTACGGTCGGCTTCTCCCGCTCCTCGGTGTCCTTCTCCTGGCCGGGTGCGACGGTCCCCTCGAACCCGCGATGGACACTGGCCTGCCGGGCCGGGACGGGAGCGTGCCGACGGATCCGGACGCGGACGCGCCCTCGCGAGACGGCGGGGACGACGCGGGGCCGCCGCCGCCGCCCGGCGAGTGGCAGCTCCCGCCGGGGCACTTCCACCCCGCGGTGATGCCGATGGAGCTGGTCCATCCCCGGCCCGACGACGAGACGTCCGAGCACGCGCGCCATCGCTGGGCGCACCCCGAGGTCGCCTATCGGATCCCGGCCGCGGTGATCCAGGGCGGGGCGTGGCCGTTCTTCTACGAGATCGTCGAGGGGCCGCCCGGGGCGACGATCGGCGCGCAGCTCGACCACGTCGACGACGTGCAGGTGGCCAGCCCCGAGTACGGGATCGTCAGCTGGACGCCGAGCGCGGCGGACGAGGGGAGCACCGTCACCTTCGTCGTCCGCGTGACCGACCAGGAGGGCGCGACGGTGGAGGCGCGCTGGACGGTCACCGTGGACGCGTCGCGCTTCCTCTTCCTCAGCCCGTCGGGCAACGCCAGCAACCCCGGCACGATCGACGCGCCGATGCGCGACATGGCCGACTGGTATCGCGGTGACCCCACCGACGACACGTTCGCGGATCGGCTCGTGTATTTCCGCGCCGGCGACTACACGCCCATCGGCCAGGACGGCAACGAGAACCTCCGCATGGAGGCCGGCGTCAAGCCGATGACCTACATGGCGTACCCGGGGGAGGTCGCCACGCTCGACGCGACGCGCGCCTCGTGGACGTTCTGGGCCGGCACGAACGACGTCTACTTCTCGGGCCTGCGCTTCGTGGGCAGCAAGGTGGTCCAGCCTGACGGCGGTGAGGTCGCCAATGCGCGCAACATCGCGTTCTATGGCGAGCGCAACCACGAGCGCGTCACCTTCTTCGAGGTGACGGCCGAGGACATCGCGCCCGGCGCCGTGGGCAACGACAACCCCGCGTTCGTGTGGCGCCCCTCGAGCGGGAGCCGCCGCGGTCGTCACTGGGCCTTCGTCAACAACACCTTCGACACCGCGGGCCCCAGGAGCAGCAACGGGCCGCGGCCGGTCTCCCTCTCGTGCGTGTCGTACGTGGTCTACGAGGGCAACACCGTCATCGACTGGCACGCGACGAACATCTTCGGAGACAAGGCAAGCGTCGACCACGAGACGCAGCGCAACAACGATCTCTGGGAGGTGGCGCGGACCGTCGAGGGGACCGGCTACGGGCTCGGGGCCGGCATGTCGAACAGCTACGACACGTCGCACAGCCCGGGTTACGTGGAGGTCGGTTGGAACCGCATCCGCCTGCCGATGGCGCGCGGCTCCGGTCCGTGGGCCCTCTCCTTCGCGCGGAGCGCGATCGGGAGCGAGGAGCCCCGCGGGCCCGTGTGGGCCTACCGCAACTCGATCGTCGGCTCGGTCGCCGTCTGGGCGTCGGGGAGCGTCGAGGCGCAGCTCGAGGACAACGTCGTCCAGGGCGAGACGTGGCGAGGCGCCGACCCGGCGACGGCCGCGAGCGACAACCACTGGGTGATGGACCTGGACGCCGAGGTCTTCGACGACGCGACGGGCGCGCTCATCGGCGAGGCGCGCGCGAGCTACCTGGGCACGCGCGGCGCCGAGGTCCACTGAGCCTGTCGCTCTAGGGGCGTGTCGCTCAGGGGGCCTGTCGCTCAGGGCGCCTGTCGCTCGGGGCGCCTGTCGCTCAGGGCGCCTGTCGCTCGAGGGGCCTGTCGCTCAGGGGGCCTGTCGCTCAGGGGCAAGGTCGAGCGTGAGCGAGGCGCGGTCGACCTCGCCGCAGCCTTCGCCGAACGGCTCGTACGGCGCGTACTCGAGCGGATCGCCGCTCGCGGTGCCGAGGGGTTGGTCGCCGTCGAAGGCGCGGACCGTCAACGACGTGGGGCGGCCCGTGCTGCGGAGCTCGTGGACCGCGCCGTCCGCGCCGATGGTGGCGACGGTGAGCGAGGGACAGTCGACCTCGGCCTGGGTGCTGGGCGACTCCACGGCCCCTTCGCTGGCTCGGCCGGGCGAGACGCCGGAGACGCGCAGCGCGCAGCGCTCCTCCGCGCCGTCCACGACCACCTCGAGCCGGATCTCGCGAGCGCGGTCGATGGGCGGCGTCAGCGCGATCTCGACGTGCGGCGGCGGCGGGATCATCGATGGGCACGCCCGCTCCGTCTCGGCGGCGACCTCGGGCGGAGGGGCGTCGTCGGCCCCGCAGGCGGTCATCCAGATCACGAAGAGCGCGCCGACGCCCATCCTCCAACAACGAGATGATGTCACCGGGCGAGTCAGCCGCATCGAGACCTCGCGGTCAAGGCGCGTTCGGGCCGTCGCCACTGGGAGCGGCGCTCGCGAGCGCGCGCTCGATCGTCTCGGAGTCCACCTCCGAGAACCCCACGAGGCGCTCCCCGGGGGCGCTCCGGGCCCACTCCGGCGCGGGACCGCGGAGCGGCGTCGGCATCTCCACGACCACGCTGCGCCGGTAGTCGCCCCACGTCCCGTCACCGCACGCGTAGCAGGTGTCGATCGCGAGCCGCGCGCTCATCAACACTCCTCGCGAGGTCCAGCTCGGGTGCAGGGCCACGCGCTGCACGTCCTCGACGTCTTCACCGAGGTCTCGCTCCGCGGCCATCGCCGCGAGCCGCGCCGTGCCCTCGGCCGTCGCCTGCGCTTCACCGGGCGGCGCGACGAACGCACCGGGCTCACCGCGGAGGCTCACCACGTGCTGCTCGGCGTGCGTGGCCCCATGCGCCCCGAACGCGTCGAGCCCGAGCTCCTCGGTCACGAACGCCCAGCCATCGACCACCGCCTCGAGCCGAACCGCGTGCGAGACGTCGCGCGCGACGAGAGACGGCTCGGCGCTGACGATCTCGATCCGTCGATCGTCGGTGAGCGACACGAACGCGGCGCGCAGCAGCTCGCCGCGCCGGTCGGCCGTCCGGGGGTCCGGGCTCTCCTCGTCCGGCAGCTCGTCCCAGAGGGGCACCTCGACCGACTCGACGGTCCAGCGATAGAGCGCGCCGTCCTCGGCGAAGAGGGCGCCCTCCAGATCGGCGAGCACGCGTCCGTCGGCGCGATCCACCCAGCGGGTGCGCAGGGTCTCGCCCTCCTGCACGACCACCAGTCCCGACGCGGTGGGCGCCGCGCCCGGAGGCGTCCGTGGCCCCTCTGACGCGCTCGCGCCGCCACAGCCCGCGATCGCGAGCAGCGCCATCGCGAGCCCCCCGCAAACCCAGCTCCTGTGCGCTCGTCCGCCCACGCGCCCTCCCCTCCGCGGCACGGCGTAGCACCGTGGATGAGATCCTCCCAGCCGAGCTTCAGCCGAGCGCGGGCACGGCGACAGGCTTCGGCCGTCGGCTCCCGCGAATGACCAGCTCCGCGCCCAGGAGCGTCACGAGCCAGCCGCCCCACATGCCGAGCCCGACCGTCAGATCATCGACGCCCCCGAACCAGAGGAAGAGCGGGATGATGATCAGGCGCTGCGTCCCGACGCCGAGCCCGATCGCGTACGCCCGCACCATCCAGGCGCGGTGCTGCGTGACCCGCTTGCGCAGGATGGCGACGGTCCCGAGCACGAGCGCGACGATCATCGCGACGCCGAAGAGATGCGCCCCCGTGTAGCGCAGCATTCCGCCCACCGCGTTGGGGAAGACCTCGTTCATCACGACGCCGCTGACCCCGATGCCCAGCGCGCAGGCCACGAACACCCGCCCCGACCAGCGATGCCAGCGAGGCCACCGCGCGCGCACGCGGGTGCTGAGCTGCAGCGGCCCGAGCACGGTGAACACGAGCCCACCGACGAGGTGCAGCAGCGCCAACGGGAGGTGCTCGACATAGGGGAGGCTCTCGAGGTCCTCGGGCAGCGTCGACCCGCCCGCCGCCGCGTGCATCGACGCGAAGCGCGCCGTCGCGGTCAACAGCAGCATCGCGCTCGCGAGCCCCACTCCCACCCAGATCCATCTGCGCCTGGGCTTCGGCGCCCGCCTCACCACGTCGTCGCTCATCGACGCATCCGTACGAGCCGGACGGCCGGGTATTTCACCGGTTGCGACGTCGACCTCCATTGGAAGGTTTGACGAATGAATAGGATCGTCCCCGACGCTCGGCTCACGCGGTCTTGGGCGCGCCGGCGGTCTTGGGAGCGAGAGCGGCAGCGGAAGCGGCAGCGGAAGCGGACTCGGATGCCGTCGCGGAAGCGGACTCGGATGCGGTCGCGGAAGCGGACTCGGGTGCGGTCGCGGAAGCGGACTCGGATGCCGTCGCGGATGCGGATGCGGACTCGGAAGCCGTCGCGGATGCGGACTCGGGGGCCGGGGCGGGGAGGGGGCCGGGGGATGAAGCGCCTCCTGCCCGGCGTGCGCACAGCAACCTGTCGAGTCGAACGGTGCGCCAGTCCGCCGTCGGCGCGCAGCGAAAACGCGGCGGGTGACTCCGACCGAAGCCGGAGCCACCCCTCGCTTCGCTCACCCTCGATGCATCAGCTTCCACATCGTGGCCCGCGCCTTGTCCGCCCAGTCCGCGGGCCCCTCCACGGCCTCGTCGCTCACGTATCCCAGCGCAGCCGCCGAGAGCAGCCACACGCGCGTCTCGCCGGCCGACCCATACGCCGTCCCGAACCGCTCCCGCTCGTGTCCGCCGCCCCGCTTCTCGCCTTCGGCCAGGTTCCCGACCACGCTCGCCGCGCTGTCGCGCATCTGCCGAGCGAGGTTCTTGTCGTGCTTCGCAACCTGTTCCCAGATCGGCTTCATCGAGCGCAGCCAAACGATCGCTTCTTCGGTGATCCGGAGCATCTCGCCCCTCCATCGGAGACAACCCGGATGTCGACCTGACACCCTTCGTCCTCACACCGCCTGGCGCCGGAGGCGGGTGGGCTAGTCAAGGACGAGGGCGCGCAGCGCCCGAAGCCAGCCGCAGGCTGGGGCCGTAGGCCTCCTTTACTCGCCCGCACGCGTCCGGCACCGTCGATGGCGGAGGACGAGTGCCATCCACATTGCGCCATTTGGACCTGGCGCGAAGACGGGACCTGAACCGAAATCTCTGTCGCAGACGCCACAGCAGCTCACTGGGGAGCGGGAGCGGGAGCGGGAGCGGCAGCGGCAGCGGCAGCGGCAGCGGCAGCGGCAGCGGCAGCGGCAGCGGCAGCGGCAGCGGCAGCGGAGGCGGAGGCGGGCGCGGACGCGCCGCCCCACGTCCCTACGCAACTAGAATCCCTCTCACCCAGCAGAGAGGTTCTTCGCCGATGCCCCCTCCACGGTATCTCCGTGCTCGGGCGCGTCAATAACGCCTACGGCGCCGGCTCCGCCGGCTTCGGGCCCTTCGGGCCCTCGTCCCTGACACGCCCTGCGCGCGGAGATTGCTGGAAGGGGTGTGCATTCGACGACGCGCCCGCACTCACGCGACGCTGGACGCGAGCGCACGAGGAAACGCTCCCATGAAGCTCCGCATCTACGACGACGCCGTCGCCATGGTCACCGAGGTCCGCGTCTACAGACTCGCGATCGCTCGCGAGGACGCCGACCACGCTCGGCAGCTCCGCCGCGCCGCCAAGTCCGTCCCGCTCAACATCGCCGAGGGCGCCTACTCCCGCGGTCGCAATCGGCACAGCCGCTACCACACCGCGCTCGGCTCCGCGAACGAGGTCGTCGCTTGTCTCGAGGTCGCCGTCGCCGACGGAATCCTCGACTCCATCGACCCCGACGTCCTCGACCGCCTCAACAAGATCATCGGCACCCTCGTCAAGCTCGCCGAGAAGTAGGCGGGCCATCAGCCGACCGGGACGGGACAGCGCTCCCGTCCCGGTCGAAGCCGCGGCTCTGGGGAGCGAGAACGGCAGCGGCGACGGGAGCGGCGACGGCAACCGCGTCCGCCTCCGCGCCGGCTTCCGCCTCCGAGCCCGCTTCCGCCTCCGCTCCCGCTCCCGCAACCGCTTCCGCGCCCGCAACCGCGCCGGCTTCCGCCGCCCAGTTGAGAACGGGGCGCCCAGTTGAGAACGGGGACGCTCTTCGTCATATGGGGCGCCCAGTTGAGAACGGGGACGCTCTTCGTCATATCGTCATGGCTCGAAGCCGCCGGATTGATTGAGCTTTCCCGAATGACGATAAGACGAAGAGCGTCCCTGGGGCACGCCAAGCGGTCGGGCCACGGCGGCGGCCGGCTTCGGAAGCGCATCGACGAGGGAGTCGATGCGGAGCGACAGGTCAGCGCCGCGCCAGGGCCCAGCGAAGAGCGCGAAGGGCGACTCCGACCGAAGCCGGAGCCCCCCTCTCGCCTCGCTCAGCCGCGATGCATCAACTTCCACATCGTCGCGCGCGCCTTGTCCGCCCAGTCTGCGGGCCCCTCGACGGCCTCGTCGCTCACGTACCCCAGCGCAGCCGCCGCCAGCAGCCACACGCGAGTCTCGCCCGCCGACCCGTACGCCGTGCCGAACCGCTCCCGCTCGTGCCCGCCGACCCGCTTCTCACCCTCGGCCAGGTTCCCCACCACGCTCGCCGCGCTGTCGCGCATCTGCCGAGCCAGGTTCCTGTCGTGCTTCGCCACCTGTTCCCAGATCGGCTTCATCGAGCGCAGCCAAACG
>JAVJQK010000068.1 GCA_040218145.1 Sandaracinaceae bacterium
CGGAGCTGCAATCTCCGGCCCTCACCCTATGCGCGACGACGATCGTCTCCCGGCCCGTCGCGCGTGGCCCACTTTCCGGACGGAGCCCGGGCACCGGTGACGTCGGTGGGAATGGTCTCCATCGAGGCCGGTGGGGACACCGAGAAGCGCGCCAACAACCCGAGCTACTACTCCGACGCGGGCGCGTTCTTCGTGCCGCCGGAAGCTCGCTGGCCGCACCTTCGCGACGAGGTCCACCACAACGTCGGCGACGGGATGAACAAGGCTCTCGCGGCCCTGGAAGAGACGAACACGAGCCTCGAAGGCGTGCTCGCTCACATCGACTTCAACCGGAAGGTCGGCCAGTCGAAGATCCCCGACAAGCGCCTCCGCGACCTCATCAAGCACTTCTCGGAACATCGGCTGCGGAACGAGGACTTCGAGTACCCCGACCTACTCGGCGCGGCTTACGAGTACCTCATCCGGGACTTCGCCGACTCGGCCGGGAAGAAGGGCGGCGAGTTCTACACGCCGCGGTCCGTGGTCCGGATGATGGTGCGTATCGCCGAGCCGAAGGAGGGGATGAAGATCTACGACCCCTGCTCGGGGTCGGGCGGGATGCTCGTGCTGTCCAAGGAGTACCTCGACGAGCATCGGCTGAACTCACGGAACCTCGGCTTATACGGCCAGGAGTCGAACGGCAGCGTCTGGTCCATCAGCAAGATGAACATGCTGCTCCACGGCATCCCGGACGCCGACATGCGCAACGGGGACACCCTGGCGGAGCCGCTGCACGCCGACGGCGGGGAGCTGATGCGCTTCGACCGCGTCCTCACGAACCCGCCGTTCAGCCAGAACTACACGAAGGACGCAATCCCGTTCCCGGAGCGATTCCGGTTCGGCTTCTGCCCCGAGGGCGGGAAGAAAGCCGACCTGATGTTCGTGCAGCACATGGTGTCGGTCCTGCGGCCCGGCGGGATGTGCCTGACCGTCATGCCCCACGGCGTGCTCTTCCGCGGCGGCGCCGAGAGAGACATCCGTACCGGCCTCCTCGACGAGGACCTCCTCGACGCAGTCATCGGGCTCGGCGCGAACCTCTTCTACGGCACCGGCATCCCCGCGTGCCTTCTCGTCCTCCGCGCGCCGGGCGCCAAGCCCAAGGAGCGAAAGGGCAAGGTGCTCTTCATCAACGCGGACCGCGAGTACTACGAGGGCCGGGCGCAGAACTACCTCTACCCCGAGCACATCGAGAAGATCGTCAGCGCATGGCGCGCGTTTGACGACATCGACGGGTTTGCCCGCGTCGTCACGCGCGAAGAGCTGCGCGACAACGACGACAATCTGAACATCCGTCGGTACGCCGACAACGCGCCGCCGCCCGAGCCGCACGACGTGCGAGCCCACCTCTTCGGAGGCATCCCCAAGGCCGAGGTCGAGGAACGGCGCCGTCTCTTCCATGCGCACGGCCTCGATCCGCGGCGCCTGCTTACCGAGAAGGACGAGCGCTGCCTCGACTTCGTCGACGGCCTCGACGACAAGGCAGACCTCAAGAAGCGCATCGAGGCCGACGAGGGCGTGACGGCGAAGGAGCAGGCACTTACCCACGCCGTGGAGGCGTGGTGGACGGCGAACCGCGACGGCATCGCCGCGCTGCCAAACAGCAACCAGTTGATGACGCTCCGCGAGCAGCTCCTCTCGAGCTTCGAGGAGTCACTGCGGCCCGTGGGTCTGCTCAACCGCTTCCAGGTCTCTGGAGTAATCGCGACCTGGTGGGGCGACGTGCAGAACGACCTCAAGACCATCGCGGCCCGCGGCTTCCTCGGCCTCATCGAGGCGTGGGAGGTCAGCATCCTCACCGCGATGGAGGACAAGAAGAGCAAAGAGAACGCCTTCGACCATCGCCTCGTGCGGCTTCTGCTTCCCGAGTACCTCGCCGACATCTCCGAGCTGGAGGCGAAGAAGGCCGAGCTGGACGCGGCCATCAAGGACGCGAAGGCGTCCGAGGATGACGAAGACGCCGAGGTCGAGGAGCAGCTCTCCGAGGCCGGGGTGAAGGCGCTCAAGATGGAGCTGAGCGCGGTGAAGAAGAAGCTCAAGACTAAGGAGGGCACCTTCACCAAGCGGCTCGAGGAGGCCCGTGTGGCGCTCGGCGAGGACGCGGCGACGGATCTCACCCTCGACGTCCTCCGAGCTGACCTGGACGCCATCCTCGGGCGCTACGTCGCCGACCATCGGCAGCAGCTCGTCGCCGCCTTCGAGGGCTGGTGGGATAAATACCGGGTCACGCTCACCAGCATCGAGGGGGAGCGCGACGCCGCGGCGGGCAAGCTGCGCGGGTTTCTCGGGAGCCTCGGGTATGCCTAGGCACGAGGGCTGGAAGGAATGGTCGCTCAGGGACATTGGCGAGTGGCGCAGCGGAGGCACGCCATCCAAAGGACGGCCCGACTACTGGAACGGGAGCGTTCCGTGGGTGAGCCCTAAGGACATGAAGGTGTTCGCGCTTCGCGACACCCTGGACCACATCTCCGAACGAGCGCTGTCCGACGGGGCACGTCACGTTCCGGCCGGCAGCATTTTCATCGTCGTGCGGGGCATGATCCTCGCGCATACATTCCCGGTGTGTCTCGCTGAACAACCGATGGCGTTCAACCAGGACGTGAAGGCCATCGTGACCAACTCGTCGGTCGATGGACGCTTCCTCGCGCACTGGCTACACGGGCGCTCCGACGCGCTGTTGCGACTGGTCACAGAAGCTACCCACGGCACCAAGCGGATCGACCTCCGGGACCTCCTGGCGCATTCCATCACCCTCCCGCCCCTCCCCGAGCAGCGGCGGATCGCGGAGATCCTCGACACGGTCGATGAGGCGATTCGGAAGACCGAGGAGATCATCACCAAGCTGAAGCAGGTGAAGCAGGGCCTGCTCCACGACCTCCTCACCCGCGGCATCGACGACAACGGCGAGCTACGCGACCCGGACCGCCACCCCGAACAGTTCAAGGACTCCCCCCTCGGGAGGATTCCGAAAGCGTGGGAGCCCGTCGAGCTAGGGGACCTGGTTAGCGCATCTAGGCCCATCGTCTACGGCATCCTCATGCCGGGCCAGGGGCATCCCGGCGGCGTGCCGGTGGTCAAGGTGAAGGACATTAAGAACGGGGTCGTCGCCGCGCACGGGCTGCTGCTAACCAGCCCCGCGATCGACTACCAGTACCGTCGCTCACGTCTCGCCGAGGGCGACCTGCTCTTCACCATCCGAGGAACCGTCGGTCGAACGGCCTTCGTCCCCTCTCGTCTTCATGACGCCAACATCACCCAGGACACAGCGCGCATTGGGCTCGTTCGCGGCAACCCCGACTTCGTGCGCGAGTACTTGTCCATGCCCCGGCCCCGAGGATTCATCGAGACGCACACCATCGGAGTTGCAGTGAAGGGTATCAACCTCCGCGATGTGCGACGCATCCCATTGGCGCTCCCCGCACAGGCAGAGGCTGACGGGATCGCATCTCGCCTGCTCGGGATCCGCCGACGGGTCGCGATGGAAAGAGCCCAGGCCTCGAAACTCCGACTCCTCAAGCATGGCCTGATGGAAGACCTCCTCAGCGGCAGCATCCGGGTCACGGCGTTATTGGAGGAGCCGGCGGAATGAACGGCGGTTCCGAGTGGGGCGAGGTCGAGGGCCCCGCCCTCGACCAGCTCTCGTCGATGGATGTGGTCATGGACCTAGACGAGCCCTCCGCAGCCGGGGGCGGGTGGTTTCACCTGGCCGTGGCCCGCACCCTGCTGACCCCTTCAAGCGAGCATGTCGAATGACCACGGAGCATTTCTTTTCCGAGGCGGAGCGGCGTCTCATCGAGGAGTGGCCCGACGTGCTGGGGCGAATCGCGATCGTGTCTCGGCAGAAGCCAACGCCGTTCTTTCGCGCCCTTCGTGCCAAGGACCTTGCGACGATGAAGCGCTGGGTACATCCGGATGACGATCCGTTCCCAGCCGGCGTGTGGCTTCGAGACAGTGAAGGCAGATCGCTCTCGTCCAATCCCATCGACTGCATCCGTGAGTGCGTGCTGGATACCTTCCGGCTGAGAATGAACAGCGGCGACATGACCCGGCACCGCGGCAAGGCCGAGACCGCAACCTACATCCTCGTCTATCTGTGTCGCCGCCGAGCGCTCGCATGGAACCTGCTGAGGATCTTCGTGCCGCTCCTTCGCCCTGGGGCCCTCGATGAGCAGACCCAGGGCCAGCTCGAGTTCATGTTCATCGAACATGCATGGCCCGCGGTGTTCGATTTCGACGATCTGGCCGAGCCCAGGGCTGCCGAGTTTGTGAGTGCGCCGTCGGAACCGTTCGACTGGCCAGACAGCCTGAACTCGTTGGGTGATGGGGAGCGCGCAACGATGCTGGAGTACGCCGGGCTCGCTCCGCTTGCCGACCCGGCACGTCCGGCGATCGCCCCGTGGAACGAGCGTTGGTTCAACCTCGAATGGCTCTGGACCGAATCAGCGGAGCGCCCGCCCGCTCACGCGCTCCGAACCCTCATGGAATCTATGGGTCGTAGGGGCAGGGAATGAACGGCGGTCCCGAATGGGCCGAAGTCGAGGAGCCCTTCCTGGACCAGCTCGCTTCGATGGGATGGAAGATCGTCACCGGGAACGTGGACGACCCATCGGCGACGGGACGGGAGTCGTTTCGTGAGGCCCTCATGAAGCAGGACCTCCGCAAGGCTATCGCGCGGATCAATCTCCGTGACGGTGAGCCGTGGCTCGACGACGCTCGGCTCTCCCAGGCGGTCAGCGAACTCGACCGCATCGGCCACCAGAAGCTGATCGAGGCCAACCAAGAAGCGACCCGCTTGCTCCTCGAGGGCGTCCAGGTCGCGGGCCTCGAAGGCTGGGATGGCGGTCGCGACAGGACGATCCACTTCATCGATTGGGACCGCCCCGAGAACAACACCTTCATCGCCATCAACCAGTTCAAGGTGGACTGCCCCGGGGGGCAGGCGAAGGGCTCCATCCGGCCTGACATCACGCTCTTCATCAACGGCATCCCGGTCGTCGTCGTGGAAGCCAAGAGCCCTGGCATCTCAGAGCCGATTCCCGCCGCAGTAGACCAGCTCCGCCGCTACCACAACGCACGGACGACCGCGGGAGAGGTGGAGGACGCGGAGGGCAACGAGCGACTCTTCCATACGAACCAGTTCCTCATCGCGACCAGCTACGACGAGGCGCGAGTCGGGACCATCGGCGCCGACGCCCGCTACTACCTGGAGTGGAAGGACACCGCGCCGATTCCGCTCGCCGAAGTACAGGTCGAGCTGGGCAAGGAGCAGCTCTCCAGCCAGAACAAGCTCATCGCTGGGATGCTCCGCCCCGCGCACCTGCTCGACATCATCCGGCACTTCACGCTCTACCAGCAGGTCAGCGGGAAGACGGTCAAGATCGTCTGCCGCTACCAGCAGTTCCGCGCTGTGCAGCTCGCGGTCGAAAAGCTTCTCCACGGCAAGACGAAGAGGGAGGACGGCGAGCACGACCGGCGCGGCGGGATCATCTGGCACACGCAGGGGTCCGGTAAGAGCCTCACGATGGTCTTCCTCGTGAAGAAGATGCGCTCCATCCCGGAGCTGCGGCGATTCAAGATCGTCGTCGTCACCGACCGCAAGGATCTGGAGCGTCAGCTCTCCGCGACCGCGGCGCTGACGGGGGAGACCGTCGAGCGCGCCCGCCGCGTGCGCCAGGTGAAGTCACTGCTGAAGCGGAAAGGGCCGGGCATCGTCTTCGCGATGATCCAGAAGTACCAGGACCGCGACCTCGACGCGCTACGCCCCGGTGACGAGGTCGGTGATCTCGGCTTGCTAAATGACGACGAGTCGATCCTCGTGATGGTCGACGAGGCCCACCGGAGCCAGAGCAGCGCGCTCCACGCGAACCTCCTGCAAGCGCTGCCGAACAGCGCGCGCATCGGCTTCACGGGAACGCCGATCATCATGGGCGACAAGAAGCGCACCCACGACATCTTCGGCGAGTTCATCGACCGCTACACGATCAAGGAGGCCGAAGAGGACGGCGCCACGGTGCCAATCCTCTACGAGGGCCGCACCGCCGAAGGCGCCGTGTCCGAGGGGCGCGACCTCGACCAGCTCTTCGAGGACCTCTTCGCCGACCGGACCGAGGACGAGCGCGAGGCCATCAAGCGCAAGTACGGCACCAAGGGCTCCATCTTCGAGGCCGAGCAGCTCATCGACGCCAAGGCCGCCGACATGCTCCGGCACTACGTCGAGCACATCCTCCCGAACGGCCTCAAGGCGCAGGTCGTGGCCTACAGCCGCCGCGCCTGCGTCCGCTACCAGGCTGCGTTCGAGCATGCCCGAACCGAGCTCGTCGCTGCAGCAGAGGGACTGGACGAGGCGACCCGTCGTCTCGATGAGCTCGAGCTCGCGAGCAAGCCGCGAACGGTCCGGGCGGCCGCGCACGCTTGGCGCTCCCTCGACGCCCTCCGAGCGCTCGAGTTCTCAGCCATCATCTCCCCCGACAACAACGACCCTCCCGAGTGGCGGGAGTGGAGCGAGCCCGGGAAGATCGAGAGCCGCATCGCCCGCTTCAAGAAGCCCATGCCCGACCGCGACTCGAGCGATGAGGACGCCGGCGGCGACCCGCTCGCGTTCCTCATCGTGAAGTCGATGCTGCTCACCGGGTTCGACGCACCCATCGAGGGCGTCATGTACCTCGACCGGCCCATCCGCGAGGCCGAGCTGCTGCAGGCCATCGCCCGCGTGAACCGCACCGGGCACGGCAAGACGGCGGGCATCCTCGTCGACTACTACGGCGTCGCCCGACACCTGAAGGACGCTCTGTCCGCCTACAGCACCGAGGACATCGAAGGCGCCCTCCAGAGCCTGGCCGACGAGATCCCGAAGCTCCGGGACCGCCATGCCCGCGTCATCGGCATCTTTCAGAGCCGCGACGTCGATCCCATCGACGACAAGGACACAGCGATCGAGCTGCTCCGCGACGAGCGTCTGCGCGCCGAGTTCTCGGTCAAGCTCAAGCAGTTCCTCGCCACCCTCGACCTCGTCCTCCCGCGCCCCGAGGCGCTGCCGTACGTGAACGACGCCGAGGTCCTGGGTGAGATCTACACCCGCGCCCGAAACCGCTACCGCCAAGGCCTGCCTGAGCTCAGCAAGTCCATCGGACGCAAGGTCCAGCATCTGATCGACGAGCACGTGATCTCCCTCGGCATCGACCCGAAGATCCCCCCTATCGCGATCACCGACGCCAAGTTCGCGGCCCACGTCAGCCGCGAGGTCTCCGACCGCGCCAAGGCGTCCGAGATGGAGCACGCCGTCCGGAGCCACATCAAGAAGAAGCTCGACGAAGACCCCGTCCACTACCAGGGCCTCTCGGACCGGCTCGAGGAGATCCTGGAGAAGTTCGGCAGCGACTGGGAGCAGCTCGTGATGGCCCTGTCGGAGTTCGTCGAGGAGGTGAAGAAGGGCCGCAAGAAGGACGACGACCTCGGCCTCGACCCTGACCTCCACGCCCCCTTCTTCGACCTACTCAAGCAGGAGCGTGAGAAGGAAGCGCCCGTTCGGGGTGCAGACGTGAAGTGGCTCGCCGAGCTCGCCGTCCAGCTCGTCGAGCGCGTCGTCCGCCCCACCGTGAACGTCGTCGGGTTCTGGAAGAACGCGCCGCGCCAGGAAGAGCTACGCGGACAGATCTTCATGTTCCTCGACGAGAGCGAGGTCGTCGACTTCGACCGCGCCGATGCGGTGGCGGACCGGCTCATGGAGCTGGCCAAGGCCAACGATCACAAGCTCACGAGGGGTTCGTAGTGCCCATTCCATCAGGCTTTAAAGAGAAGGAGTATGAGGGGCTCCTCTACCCAGCGCTCTCAGCCTCGCCCTTGGTCTGGACTCCAGACCAAGTGCTAGAGGAGCACGTTGGGATCGATGCCGCCCTGACCTGCGTCACGGCGTATTGGCAGGTGGTCCATCGGCCCCCGGCCCCTGGCCTGGTGCTCGCCCATTTCGGGCTGTTCCCGATACTGCCGAAGGCCCAGCAGAAGGAGACGCTCCCCGACTTCAGCACCAACCTCTTCGTCCAAGCCAAGAGGACGTGGGAGTACAAGAGGCGCCCTCCCGAGGCTGTCACCGATGAGATCGGTCCACCATGCCGATACTTCGACATCGACGAAGATCAGCGCGACAAGCTCTGCGAACTCGCCGCCCATCTTGGTGCGGCGGCGGAGGTTACATACGCCTGCGCAAACCTCATGACGAAGCAGGACCTCTTCAAGCACGCGAAGGCAGGAGACCTCGTGCAGAAGAGCACGTTTCCAACCGCATACAGCCTTGCGGGTCACGGTCGATGGCTTTTCGACTCCCCAGGAGCGAAGGGCACGGGGCTTTCAGAACCGGAACGAATCGAGCTGCCGCCACTGCTGGAGCGTCTAGAGCGTCTCGCTTCATACGAGCGTCAAGTCGATGGAAACCCGGACCTTGAACGCCAACTCAGCGTCATCTGGCATGGACTGCTCGCGACCTGGGGGGAAGCTCATTCGTACCGTTGGGTCTTCGATCTCGCCGGGGAGATACAGACGGGAGGCCTAGCGGGGCTGGCCGCCCAGATTCGGGTTGTGCTTGAAGTGCTCGGAATCGGCTGGTTGGTCGTCGGCCGGATGGTGACTTCTCCATGACGCTGGAGACCCTCACCGTCGGCGACTTGGAGTTCGAGCTGCGCCGCAGTGCGCGGCGACGCTCGGTCCAGGTGACCGTCGATCGA
Source organism: Sandaracinaceae bacterium (assembly GCA_040218145.1). Classification (GTDB taxonomy): domain Bacteria; phylum Myxococcota_A; class Polyangia; order Polyangiales; family Sandaracinaceae; genus JAVJQK01. The sequence goes on from JAVJQK010000068.1 coordinate 8,754, forward strand.
GGCGGCGAGCTGATCCTCTCCGCGCCCAACGAGTGCTCCGTCGCGACGATGGAGGACTTCGTAAAGGCGAAGCGGTTCTGGATCTACACGAAGCTGGCGGAGAAGGAGGCCCTCCACCCGCAGGTGAGCCGCAAGCAGTACGTCAGCGGCGAGGGCTTTCCCTACCTCGGGCGTAGCTACCGCCTCCTCCTGGTGAACGACCAGAACGTGCCTTTGAAGCTGGAGCGCGGCCGCTTCAAGATGCGCCGGGCCGATGCGACCCAGGGGCGCGAGCACATGGTCGCGTGGTACCAGGCTCACGCGGCAGCCTGGCTATCCAAGCCCGTAGAACGCCTCAAGGCCCGCGTCGGTGTCGACCCCAGGGGCGTCGTCGTCCAGGACCTCGGCTACCGCTGGGGCTCCTGCGGCAAGGGCCGCAAGCTCTACTTCCACTGGCGCTCGATCCTGCTCCCGCCGAGAATCGTCGAGTACATCGTCGTTCACGAGCTGGTCCACCTGCGCGAACCGCACCACACGGCTGAATTCTGGACGCGGGTGGAGCGCGCGATGCCCGATTTCGGGCAGCGGAAGCAATGGCTAGCTGAGCACGCCGGAGAGCTCGTTACCGTATGAGCCGCGTGCCTGAGACTCATGGGGCCTATCAGAACCGTCTCGCGAGTCGGCAGGAGCCGTAGAGCGATGCCGACCATCTTCTACTCTTGGCAGACCGACGCCCCCAACAATGTGAATCGCTCGTTCATCGAACAAGCACTTGAACGAGCCGTCCGAGAGCTCAACGCCGAGATCGTCGAGGCTGAGCGTGACGAGGTCGAATTGACCCAAGACACGCAGGGGGTCCCTGGGACACCAGACATCGCGGCGTCGATCCTCGCCAAGATCGAGTCCTGTGCTGTCTTCGTGTGCGACGTGTCGCTGGCGCTGAAGGGTGAGAGGGCGAGAGGAGGGACGAGGCTGTGCCCGAACCCGAACGTCATGCTGGAGCTGGGCTACGCCATGAAGACGCGGGGGCAGCATCGGATCCTAATGGTGTGCAACACCGCGTTCGGCCGCATCGAGGACCTCCCGTTCGACCTACGCGGCAAGCGCCCGGTCCCCTATACCGCCGATGCAACAACGGACCTCCCGGAAAGCAGAAGAGCCCTTGCGAGGGTCCTGACAAGGCGGATTCAGGAGATCTTCAGTATCGAGGAGCCGGGCGCTCCCGCCTTGAGCCCCGTGGATCTCGCACTCGAGGCGATCGCGTCGCAGGCGACGAACCGCAAGGCGCTTGTCAGAACGGCGATGGTGGACCTACTTGCTCGTCTGGACGCGCTCAACCTGTCACCCGACAGCACACAAGCCAGCGAGGACGAACTATATCGGGTCTTGGAGTCATCAAAGGATGTACACGAGCAGTTCTTCGAGCTCGCCCTCCGGATTGAGGAGTACGAGGATCACCAGGCTCTCGATGGTGTGATTCAGGGCTTTCAGGAGTTGGCGCAACGCTTCAACGTTCGAAATGGCCACAAGGGCGTGAACCCCGTCGCATGGTTCGAACTCTACTACGCAACCGGACGGATCTGGCTGCTTCTCGCGACGACCGCTATCTACCGGCGTCAGTCGTGGAGTCTGCTGTCGAGGCTCTTCGGCGCGAGGATTCAGGTTGCCAACCCGCGTCGCCATCACGCTCCAGGCTGGCACTCAATAATGTACCTAAATGTGCGCAGCGACTATCTCAGCAGGCTTGGACGAGCCCGGGGCCGGACCTCGCTCTTTGCCGACCTGTTGAAGGCTTGGGCAGATGAGAAGGGGGCCTCACTGCCGTCGATCGGGGAGCTGATCGACACCGACCTGGTCCTCGCGCTATCGCACCGCGGCGAGTGGATCCGCTGGTGGCCCGAGACCGTTGTCTATGCTGCCCACGCGGACCCACTTCTCGTGCACGCGCTTCAAGACGGCGCGTTCGTGGCCGAGCTCGTCCAGGCGATGGGGATCAGCGTGGAACAGCTGCGCGCGCACATGAGAGAGCTGAAGGAGCGCATCGCGCGATGGCTTCAGTACGACCCCTCTGCGCCTCTTCACGCTTTCGATCCGGACCAGATCGGTCGCTGAACCAGAAGGCTCCCAATGCCCGTCAGGAAGTCCAAATCGAACAACTCGCGCAAGCGCCAGCCTCGACGGATCACCCACCCTCCGAGGCTCGAAGAACTCCTCGAGGCCGAGCGCCAACTGCTGCGGGCCCGCTTCGGAGCGGCGCGTGCCGCGCTCTCCAGTCATTCGGGAGAACTCGGGGCAAGCCTGGAATATGAGGCGCTGAGTTTCCTGCGAACATTTCTGCCCCGTGAGTATGGGCTCGGCAGGGGGTTCATCGTGTGGCGCGAGAAGTGCCGTGCGGAAGACGCAACCTGGGAATTCGATGAGGAGCCCTACCGCGTGGCCGTGAGCCCCCAGCTCGACATCATCATCTACGATGCGGTGCGCGGCGGCTCCGTGGCGGACCTCGGTTCTTCGCAGGTTTTCCCAATTGAGCACGTATTTGGGTACGTGGAGGTGAAAGCCGTCTTTCAGGATGAACTGGCCCACACCCTCGAAGTATCCCGCCTGCTTCGTGAGCCTAACGTGGGCTTCTACTCCGCGCGACCCGAGGCATTCCGGCCTCTCATGACCCAGTCGTATTGGGCAGTCGTGGACGCCGATCTCCGGCATGGGCCGCATCGAGCGAACACGATTGTCACGGCTCCGATCGACCGGCCCCGGATCGGGTGCTGGTTCATCGGCTTCGAGTACGAACGAACACCACCCAAGCGAGGGCGCCGAATGGCCGAGATCAGGAAGTCCTTCGAGTCGTCCTGGAAGCGGGTCAGCTTCCCTGCGCACCTTCACGGCGTGCTCATCGCCGACGTCCAGACGGAAGCCGGCATGAGTGAGGCCGTTTTCCTCAAGTCGCTACCGGACCATGCCGGGGTGAGACCGTTCACCAGTGATGTCAACTCGGAAGGCGCAATCGGACGTTTCAAGCGCGATATGCTAACGGACCTTGTCGTATTTCAGCGGGTCCCGGCCGACATCGCCGTCAACTACGAAGGCTACTGGGCGAAGTGAGGTAAACGCAAAGGTCGATCCGTCGTCCTTGACCTGCTCGGTCGAGCCGTCCGAGTCCTACCGACCAACAAGGGGCACAGATGGAGCGAGGTGCGGTACGCGCCCGCCTCGCTGCTCGTGACCGGCGGCCAGCTCTCCAGAATCTCTCCATCCTGGCGGGACACTTCGGGACGACACGCACCGCCCTGAGACGCTAGAGCGAAGATCAACAAGCATTCTGGGGATGTACAGCTCGCAACCATTTTCCCCCGCGGAGCGTCATTCGCTCGAGCCGCCCGCTTGCCATGGCCAACGGACGCAGGCCCCACCCAGATCACTGGGCGGGGCCTGCAGGGGCTCTCTCGGAGAAGAGGTCAGCCCTCGACGGGCACCGGCGCGGGCTCGTCGACGACGGGGGTCGGGGTGTCGACTTCGGGCAGGGGGTTCTCGATGTCGGTCTCGGGCTCGGGCTCATCGCCCGTTCCGTGGCGGCGGGAGAGGGCCTCGCGGAACGCGTCGATGGGGGCGACGGCGCGGCGGAAGCGGTCCTCGCTCGCCTCGTCGCCGCGGACGAGCTCGCCGGCGAGGACGCGGGCGTAGTCGGCGATGGCGAGGCTGAGGTCGTCGATGGTCTCGCGCAGGGCGTCGGACTCGGGGTCGTCGGTCGCGTCGTGGCCGATGCCGAGGGCGCGGCCGTAGGCGTCGTGCGCCTCGCGGAGGAAGGTGAGGAACTCGGGCCGGAGGACGGTCTCGATCTCGGCGGCGTGGCCGTCGCGGTCGATGCGCTGGAGCAGCACTTCGGTCCGGCCCCACTGCTCGTGAGCGGGGAGGCGAAGGAACTGGGTGCCGTCGGGGAAGAGGATCGGGAGGAGAGCGGCGGCGCGACTCGCGAGCTCGCTCGGCGTGAGACGGGCGGTGGCCTCGAGCCCGTCGCGGATGGCGATCAGGCCCGTGTCCTCACGGACGTCGGACTCGCGGATCCCCGACGGGGTCTCGAGGCTGCGCGCCATGAGGGTGAGGCGAATGTGCTCGGCGCGCTCTCTCACGGAGGCCGCGGCGCGAAGCAGGGCGGGGCTGGCGTCTTCCGGGGTGATCTCGAGCAGAGCGCGAGCGAGGAAGACGCCCGAGAAGCCGCTGAGGCGGACGGGGCGAAGGTACGGGGACAGGTCTCGGCGATCCATGACGGACCCTTTCTCTCGGAGGGATCCGACTCGAGCACCGCGCCCGGGGTGGCCCCCCCACAACGCGCTCTCCATCGCGGCGACACACCGCAGGTTTCGTGCTGCGACGACTTTTTTCGCCTTGTCCACGTCCGGAGACGCGCGCCGACCGTCTCGGTGGGACTACAGAGTCCGAACCGTCTTCACGGCGCCTCGGACTGGCCGCACTGAGCTCGAAGCGAGATCGCAAGCTTCCAACTGGGAATTCTCAGCGAGATCGAGAAGGCGAATCAACTGGACTGGGCCCACCCAGTTCAGTTGATTGTGGTTCTCGAACTGACTGGGAATTCCCAGTCCAGGTGAGAACGTGAATCAAACTGACTGGGATTTCCCAGTCCAGTCGATTTCGATTCTCAGAACGACTGGGAATTCCCAACCAACTCGAGAACACGAATCAAACTGACTGGGATTTCCCAGCCCAGTCGAGAACGCATATCAATCTGACTGGGCGCAGCCAGTTGCGAGGCTTCCGATCTCGGTTCGGCTGAGATTTCCCAGTTGTGATGACGTCGGGCACGGATTTGAGAGACCTCAACAGCGACTCGTGGAGCGGAGAGCCCCTCCGAGGGCGCGCGGGAGCGAGAGTGGTTCGTCTCCGACGCGCGCGAGGCCCGGCTCGAGGGTGACGCCGATGGCGTAGCCGGCCGCACGAACCTGCCGAACGAGCGCGGGATTCCAGCGACCGTCCGGGTACGCGAAGGAGCGCGCATCGACACCGAGCGAGGCGAGCGCGGCGCGAGAGTCGCGAAGCTCATCGGCGACGGCGGGCTCGGAGAGCAGGGGCAGGAACGGGTGCGAACGGGTGTGGCTGCCGATCGCCCAGCCCGAAGCAACCAGTCGCGCGAGCGCCTCTGGAGTCAGGTACAGCTGCGCCGACGTGGGTTCGCACGGCGCTCCCACCGCCTCAACGAGCTCTCGCAGCAGGGGCTCGCGCTCGGCTGGGGCTGCCGCGAGGAACGCGCGCCTCTCGGGCCCGTCGACCAGGCGTGCGTAGTCGCTCGGGACGTCGAGGTCGAATGCCCACGCGCGCGCGCCCGACCCCAGAGCTCCGCGCCGTCGCGTCGCCGCGTTCAGCACCGCGTACCAGCGATCCGCCGGAAGGACGGCGCCATCGAGGACGTCGGTCGCGATGAACGCCGTGGCCGGGACGCCCAGCTCGGCGAGGATCGGCGCCGCGTGCTCGAGCACGTCCATGTAACCGTCGTCGAACGTGAGCCAGCAGGCAGGACGTGCGAACGTGCGCTGACCCGCGAGCCAGGCGATCACATCGCCCTCGCCGACCAGGTCGAACTGCGCCGCGAGCGACATCACCTCCGCGCGGAAGCTCACGGTCGAGACGGCAGTACCGCGAACGAAGTACGGACGCCCGTCGCCGGCGCGCGCCGACTCGGGGAGCACGCGGTGGTAGCAGAGGATGGTGAGCTCGGCGCTCACGGGAACGTCCGCGCCGGCTTCCGCGGTGCGAGCACCAGCTCGCATGCAAGCGCCACCGCCTCGAGCGGATCATGCGGTCCATGCACCCGGTCCTCTCGTCGGTCATCGATCGCCTCGCCCGCGAGACGACGACCCCAACCGGCCCCGCTGCCGACGGCGATCACAGGCTTCCCGAGCTGCCAGGCGAGCGCGATCTCGCTCAGGGTGCCGGCGCGGCCGCCCACCACGAACACGAGTTCCGCGGTCGCGACGACGACGAGGTTCCGGCCGTGGTTCAGGCCCGTGCAGATCGGGATGTCGACGAACTCGTTCGCGCAGCTCGCGTCGTAGGTCGGAAGCACGCCGATGACGTCGCCGCTCCGATAGCGTGACGAGCTGCGGGCGCCGCGGGATGCGGCGCGCATCACGCCGCCGAGACCACCGGTCACGATACGAAAACCGCTCGTGACGGCCGCCTCGCCCAACGCCGCCGCTACCGCGTCCTCCTCCTCTGTCGCGCGAACGCTTCCGATGATCGCTGCGATACGCCGCGTACGCTCCGTCATGGCCCCTCCGCTCGGCACCTGAAGATCATGAAGTCGGACGCGGGCTCCATGGTGTCGACGTTCACGCCCGGCGTCTCGTCGATCGACTCTACGCGCAGCGCCGCCGCACGGAACATCTCCTCGTAGTGCCGCATCGGCCGATGAACCTCGTGGCGCAGGCGCCCGCTCGATCGAACGAGCTTGGTGTAGGCGAATGACTCCTCGGGTTCCCAGGCCGAGGGGAGGACGCGGTGCTGTAGGGCGGTGTGACAGCCCACGTGACGGGGGTTGCAGACGACCAGGATGGCGCTGCCGCCCCGGTGGAGCAGGGCTCGCACGTCGTCCAGCACCGAGCGGGCGTCTTCGTCGCCGAGCGTGCAGAGCACGAGACAACACACGACCGCATCGAACGCGCTCTGCTCGCGGGAGCGCAGGACCTCGACCTCGCCGCGGGTCAGGAAGCCGGGGCCTGTCGCATCGCGCCAGTGCTCAGCCAGGCTCGCGTCGGGATCGTACGCCGTCACGGCGATGCCTTCCTGCGCGAGCCGCGCCGCGAGCCGACCGCGGCCACAACCGTAGTCGAGCAGACGCGCGGGCCGGATCTCGCGCACTGCCTGGACGAGCCGGTCGTCGACCAGCGTCTCCTTGCTCGGCGGGTGGAAGGCCGACCAGAACTGAACGAAGCCGGCCAACTCGGGGAGGGCCTCGTCGTCGATCGACCGACGCATGAGCGTCTTGAGCTCCGGGTTCGCCGAGTGATGCGCGGTCAGGAAGGCGCGGCGCGCCATGCGGCGAAAACCGCGGTCATCGTACGGCCTGACGTCCGAGCCGTAGTCGACGAGCTTCACGTGGGGGCCCACGACCACGAGGTTGTCGGGATGGATATTCGTGCAGACGACGCCCGCCCGCCGGCAGTCGTGCAAGAGCGTCAGGAGCCCCGACGCGTAGCCTCCGCGGTAGGGCACAGACGGCTCGTAGTCGTAGGTGAGCACGACGCGCGCGCGGTCCGCCCGCACTTCTCGCAACGGATAGAGGCTCGTCGCGCCTTCGAACCGTCCCACGAGCGAGTGCAGGAAGGCGAGGCGCTCCTCGTGGTCACGCCCCTTCCAGTAGTCGATGTACTTGTAGACGGTCCTACCGTCGGTCAGGACGACCGCCTCGGAACCGGTCCCGAGAAGCCTGAGCGCATCGCGGTGTGCGAACGCGCGGCCGAGCCATGCGCGGGCGTTCTCGATGCGCTGCTCGTCGATCCACGTCACGGGTCCGCTGCGCGTCGCGGATCGCCGCGCCGCGAGCTCTCCCTCGAGCTCCGCGAGGTACTCCCGGACGACATCGTCGCTGACCACGTTCACGCGCCGTCGAAACTCCGCCAGGCGCTTCACGTCATACTCCGCGCGAAGCACCGCGAGGAACTCACGCGCAGACGTGACTGCGGCCGCGCACTCGGCGTCGCCAAGCCACCAGTAGCGGTCGGCTCGACTCGGCTCGAAGTAGCCCGAGAGGGCGTGTGCGAGGCCGGCGGCTCGGTGGAAGCTGAGGGCGAAAGCCGCGGTCCGCTCACGAAGGAACTTGCGGAACTTGCGGATCGTGTAGGTCACATCGCGTTCCGCGAAGCGAGAGAGATCCGGCACGCCGCCCGCCCCAGCCGCGCGGTGGACCTCGAGCTTCTCGAGGCACAGCGCCTCGAGCGCCGAGTAGAGCGCGAAACCCTGGATGTCCCGACAGAGCTTGCCGAGGTCGAGACCACCGACGGGCCCGCGGCGGCGATCCTGTCGCACCGCGAAGGGAATCCTGACGACCGTCCGGCCGGCGACGTAGCGGTTGAGCAGACTCCAGACCATGTCCGAGCGGCGCGTGCTCTGCCCTTCGACCTCCGGCACCGCGTTCGGGAAGTCCCGAAGCGCCTCGGGGTCGAAGACGAACGCGTTCCCTCCGCGATGCACCGACGGCTTTGCCATGGCAACCGGGTCGACCGCACCGTCGACCAGGAGCGGCCGGAACACCTGCTCGCCGGCGAGGATGCGCGGAAGCCGGAGCATCGTCGAGATGAAGGCATCCCGCGCCGTCGCCGAGCCGGTCGACGGGGTGATCCAGAACGGCGACTCCAGGTGGTCGGTCTCGCGCCGCGACAGGTCGTAGTAGTAGTCCTCGCACCGCGCGCGCAGCGCCATGTTCTCGGCGCTTCGGTCGGGGAGCTCGTGGCTGGGCTCGAGGGCCGCGAGCCATTCGAGGTTGTGGTACGCGTCCACGAGCTGGGTGCGGACGCACGACGCGAACGGCAGGGGCGGCGCGTCGGTGACGGTGCCGATCGCGACGTCGACGCGCTGCTCGCGCAGCCGGTCGAGCACGTCGACGACCGCGAGCGGTTCGCTCGCAACGCCACGGCCAGCCCGCCACGCGAGGGTCTCGAGCTGCATGTCTTCGTCGAGGATCCACACGACGGCCCCCGGCCGCCGCTTCGCGAGGTCGTGGAGATACGCCTGAAGCATCGTCCGAGCGGTGGCGATGCTCGCGCGCCCGAGGCCGCGGTCGAAAGGCCGACCGAAGTGACCGGCCGCGGCGTCGAACGTCTGCTGCTCGAGCGGCAAGAAGAAGCAGCCGATCCCCGCGCGTCGCGCGTCTGCAACGACGTCCTCCAGACCGGACGCGGGCGGGCGCGGCCCGTTCTCGAGGAGGACGAGGTCGAGGTTCGCGAGGCGGCGGTCGGTCGTGAGCCCGGCGAGCTCCTTCGCCAGGGACGCGACCTGCGCCGCGTTCGCCGCCGACGCGATGACACCGACGACCAGGGCAACCCGCGCTGCCGGATCGGGGGCCACCCACTGTGGGGGCTCGGCCAACGTCGAGCGCTCCAGACCTGGCTCGGACCAACCGAAGAGCCGTTCGGCGCGGTCGGCGAACGCTCGACGCTCGGCCTCGGTCATCCGGCCCATGTACTTGCGCCAGAACGCCGTGAGCCCAGCGAGCTTCGCGGCGGATCCCTTGGACGACAGGCGAGCGCGCCCGGGCTCGGCGTGGTGGTGGACCAAGGCGCGCGCCAGTCGCGCGTAGCGCGTATCCGCAAGATCTGCGATGCGGATGCAGACGTCGCGATCCGTCGTGCTCGGGAGCGACTCATCGAAGGTCCCGGCCGCGAGCAGGGTCGAGAGCCGTACGAACAGGTTCGAGCCCTGGATATGCGGATTCCCGACGAGGAAGCTGCGCGTGTCGAGCTCCTCGGGCGCGCGGCACGTCACCGCGCTTCCAGCGGACTCGTGCCGCACGATGTCGGCGGCGATCATATCGAGCCCACCCGCACTCGCAGCCCCGAGGCACTCCTCCAGGTAAGTCGAATCCCAAGCATCGTCGTCATCGAGGATCGCGACGAAGAGCGTGCTGGGGTCCTCGACCTCACGCGTCAGCCAGTCGAGCCCGACGTTCCAGCCACCGCTCGCGCCCCGCGTCCGGTCGTTCTCGAGGTACTTGATGCGGGTGCGCGGGAGCGCCGCGTGCGAGACGATGCGCCGGTTGTCGTCGCGATGGCGGCGATCAGAGTCGTCGACGACGACCAGGAAGTCTGGCGCCCAGGTCTGTGTCGCGACGGCCCGAAGCGACCGGTTCGCGAGCTCGCTCGCGCGATTCCGCGTCGCGACGAGGACCGCGACCGAGGGCAGCGACTCCCGGTCGGCCTGTTCGGACACCGTCTCCGATGCTCCTGCTGTGGGCCGCAGGGGGCCGTGCGCCGTCACGGATGAGGCTGCCACTCGTACGCGGCCGTGCTCCAGGAGGCGCGGACTCCGCTCACCTCGTCCACCGTCTCCATGCCGGCGCCCTCGTTCATGTGGAAGCGGAGGACGTCGTTCGGGTGGGTGTACTCGACGGCGGGCGTGAAGGCTCCGCCGCGGACGGCGGCGTTCATGAGGTGGACCTCGTCCACGGCCCCGATGAAGTGATCCCCCGCGACGTAGAAGGGGGTCCCTGCGACGGGGGGCACGTAGGTCGCGGCGCCCTGGTCGACGAGCATGCCGTCGACATAGAAGCGCAGGGTCGAGCCGTCGTACCCACACGAGTAGTGGTGCCAGGCGCCCGAGGTCAGGACGGACATGGGCGCGCCGAAGCGCTGGAAGCCACTGCCGGTCCCAACCGTGCACTGGATGTTGCCGCGATACAGCTCGATGAACATGCACCTGTGCCCGGCCGAGCACGCGTTCGCGAGCTTCTGGGCGGGGTCGGAGTACGTGACGCTGTCGATCCTCGCCCACAGCTCGAGCGTGAAGGTGGGGGAGTAGGTGATCGGGTCCACCGAGCGGAGGTTGTCCCCGCTCACCGCGGTGCGTCGGATGGCGAAGTCCGAAGGGACGCAAGCTCCGGCGTCGCACCGCTCCTCCGATGCGCACGGCACGTCCACGTAGCCGAGCCCGCCGGGCTCGCACGTCCGGGTGGTGCTGGCGTCGAGGCAGGTCGCGCTGCCCGGGCTGCACAGCCAGGGGACGCACGCGCCCGCCCTGCACGTCGACATGCTCGCGCAAGGGCTGAGCGTGGAGCCGAGCCCGTCCGCGTTGCAGACCCGGCGGGTCATCGCGTCGCTGCAGTCCACCGCGCCCGGCACGCAGGTTCGGGGGACACAGCTCGCGCTCGAGCACGACTCATCGGAGGCGCAGGCGCCGACGACCCAGCCGAGGCCATCGGGCTGGCAGGTGAGCGTGGAGTCGATGCCCCCGCACGCCGTGGATCCAGGCGCGCACGTCTGGGGGACGCAGGCTCCAGCGAGACACGTCTCCATCGCGCCGCACGTGGCCGACGACCACCCGAGACCGTCGGCGTCGCACACACGCCGCTCGGCCGCGGAGGTGCACTCGACCGCGCCGGGGGTGCAGACATGCGGGGTGCAGTCGCCTCCCGCGCACGACTCGCCCGCGCCGCACGGCGTGCTCGTCCAGCCGAGGCCGTCGGCGTCGCAGGCGAGCCGCGTGTCCGTGCCGCCGCAGGACGTCGCCCCGGGCGTGCAGCGATGAGGCACGCACGCGCCGCTCAGACACGTCTCCGTCGCGCCGCAGGCGGTGCTGCTCCAGCCGAGCCCGTCGGCCTGGCAGAGGCGCCGCGTCGCGGCGTCCACGCACTCCGCGGTGCCCGGGGCACAGGCGTGCGCGACGCACGCGCCCCCGCTGCACGACTCTCCCGCGGCGCAGGCTTCGGTGCCCCACCCCAGTCCGTCGTCGCCGCAGACGATCCGGGTGCCCGCTCCACCGCACATCGCCTCGCCGGGCGTGCAGGCGTGAGGAACGCAAGCCCCAGCGACGCAGGTCTCGCTCGCCTCGCAAGCCGCGCTCGTCCACTCCAGGCCATCGGGGGCGCACGCGCGACGCGTGCCGGCGTCGACGCACTCGACCGCTCCGGGGTCGCAGACCCGAGCCTCACAGCTCCCCGCGCGGCACGACTCCTCGCTCGCGCACGACTCGACGCTCCACCCCGTGCCGTCGTCCAGGCAGACCGCGCGCTGGTCGGCGGACGTGCAGGCCGCGTCGCCTGGCTCGCACGACCGCGGGATGCACGCCCCGGCCACGCACGACTCGCCGGTCGCGCAGTCGGTCGTCTCGAAGCCGAGACCGTCCGCGCGGCACCGAGAGCGAGTGTCGTCATCGTCACACGCCGCCTCGCCGGGCGCGCAGATCCACTCGACGCACGCGCCGTCGCGACACGACTCTTCCGGAGCGCACGAGGAGAGGTCGTAGCCCGTGCCGTCGCCGCGACACACCTGCCGGACCGACAGCCCCTCGCACATCACCGCGCCCGGCGTGCACACGCTGGCCGCGTCGCCCGCGCTCGCGTCCTCCGGACCCGGGACATCACCGTCACAGCCGATCGACGCCACGCCGAGCGCCACGCCGAGGACCATCCAGCGCCACTTGTCATGCTCCATCGCTTCTCCCCACGCGCCAAGAACGAACAGCCCGCTGTCGAGCGGAAGAGCGAGCGCCAGGCACGCTCCACGCACTGCAACGTAACGGGCGAGCGCGGCTCCTGTCTACAGACAGCCATCACGACATCACCGACTGTCGGCTACCGGGCCAACCGATTGAAATTCCAGACAATACGGGATCGACTAGAGCATCTTTGCTCTAGCGGAGCTGCCCACCCATAGAGCAACAATGCTCGATACTGATCGCGCGCCCGCGTCGTGATTCGCCTATGTGAGGAGGGGCCGGGATACCGCGGCGGTCCCGAGGCTGGGCGCAGCCCCGAGCCTTCGACCGACGTAGACTCGCCGCGGTGGACGTTTGGCGCGTCGAGCGAGTGGAGACCCGGGAGCTGGACTGCAGCTTCTCCGAGCCGGCGAGCGCGACCGTCACGCAGCTCGTGGCCGACGGCGAGATCCTCGCGGACGCGCTCGAGTACACCCCAGTCCTTCTGCGAGAGGCCGCCGAAGGACAAGCGCCGATCGGGCTCTTCCTCGATCTACCCGGTCACCCCCAGTGGTCGCCGTTGGTCCGGGTCGCCGAGCGCGTGGAGCTCGCCCTCGGCGACCTCGTGGTCAGCCGCTGGTCGTGATCAGCCCATACAGTCCGGGTGTATCGGCTCGCTCCGGCGCCGCCGTCCCATGAAACCCGAGGCGCCCTGACCCTCCGTCGACGGCTATCTCCCGAGGCAATAGCCTCCAAGTATGAGCATCGACCTCCAGCGGCTGGCCGTCGCGATTCAGTGCCGGATGCCGGACTGGGTCCTGGACGTGAACGTGGGGGAGAAGTTCGACGCGGATGGGGAGCCTGCGCTGCGCATCACGCTGATCGTCGAGGCCAAGCCGGAGCTGTTCGGGGACGGACCGCGGCTCGAGAGCGCCGTGGACGCCGTCCACGCGGTGGTCGAGCAGATGGGAGTCGATCGCTGGCCATACACCAACTTCGTGAGTGTCGACGACGCCGCGTGACCGACGGACGATGTCGCGGGGGTGGGCAATGTCGATGTCGTTCTTCGGCGTCTACCTGCGTGACGGCGAAGGGGTGACCTGGACGACGTGACGCCGCTCGGCCGCTGCGCGCTCGCGATCGTCGACAGAGTTCTCCGGAGTGCCCTAACCCCGTAGGGATCGGGGCCAGCGGCGCGCCTCCTCGGTCGGAGGCACCATCTCGAACCGGTGGCCGGTGAGGTCCGCGACCTCCCGCGGCTCCGAGTCTTCGCGGCGCCATCGATAGAGGCGGCCTTCGCGGCCGAAGACGAGCGATCCATCGCGCGCGAGGTCGGCCCACGTGAGCTCGCCGAGGTCTCGCGAGCCGAGCCGGTACACCGCCGGGCGGCCCTTCGTGCCGTCGCGGATCAGTCGATCGGCCCCGCGCGGCGCGGCCTTGCTCCAGCTCCGACCCCGCTCGTGTCGCGTCCACCCATGATGCGCCTCGGGCGCCTTCAAGACGGCCTCTCCCAGCGTCAACGACGATCGGCCGTTGCCCTGCCAGGCGAAGTAGCTCCACAACTCCGAGACCTCGAGCACCTCCGGCAGACCGCCGTCGTGAGGCTCACCCGTCACGCCGAGCACCACATGTCGGTCGGACGGGAAGAACCCCCCACCCGTCCACGGCAGCTGCTCCTCCCAGTAGGCGAGCGGGGTGAAGAACGGGGGGCGGCTGATCGCGGTGAACCGCACGCCCCGCTTGCGCGCGGCGTAGACGAACAGCTCGCCGCGCGGGGACACGCCGCTGGCGCCCAGCTCGACCACCCCCACGAGCCACTGGCCCGCCTCGACGCGGTCGGTGGAGAGGTCCCAGCGCAGCAGCTGAGCGTGCTTCGAAGGCCCGCGGCGGAGCACCACCACCATGTCAGCGTCGCGCGCGACGATCCCGTAGGAGGACGTCTTGGGTGACGTGCGGTCGGTTCCGTCCGACATGGAACCAGAGGCTACTCGTTCCGCGCCCCGAGGCTAGAGACGAGCCATTGGGGCCCAACGACTCGACGCTGCCGCGCCGGGAACCCCGCGGGGGCGTCCAATCGCTGCCCGGCTCACACGTTCGCAACGACGATGTCCACGCATCATCGGCCCGACGACTCCCGCGCTCGCGCCGCGACCAGCACCAGCCCGAGCGCCAACGAGGACAGAGCCAGATCGCCCAGCTGGAGCCCGCTTACCAGGCTCGGGAGCGGCTCGGACGCCGCCGGCTGGGCAGCCGACGCCGGCGTCGGTGCGATGATCACCTCGAGTTGCGGATCGAGCGAAGCGATGGCGAGCGTCGGTCGACGCGCGATCTCGATGTGGCGTGTCGGCCGAAGGGATCCGTCGGCGCCACGGACCTCCCGTGCGCCGTTCATCTCACCGATCGCGATCGGCACGGCGCGCATCCGGACGCTCGCCGAGTCCAGGAGCGCGGAGCGGCGCCGAGCGTAGGCGGCGCCCGCTGGAACGGCGACCTCGCACAGCGAAGCCCACCCGCCGGCGCGCCCGGAGCGCTCGAGCGCCTCGGTGACGAACGAGAGCGGTGCGCCGGGCGGGAGTCGATAACAGACCTCCGTGGGATCGTAGGGAACGGGGATCGGCGCCCCGGCCGGGAACGAACGGGAGCGCCCGTCGAGCACGACACCGCGTCCGTCACTCTGTAACAGGACGTGTGGCCCATGCGGCAACCGTGAGGTGATGGGTCGGCGCGACAAAGCGCCGGTCGCGCGGGAGTCCTGGGTGTTCGCCTCCACGGCCGCAGCGCGCGCACGAGCAAACATGCAGCGGTGATCGGTGACATCGACGGCCGCGACCAGCGCCACTAGCGAGATCACGAGGACGCGGGCGTGGAGCTCGGAGGCGCCCGCCGCAGCAGACCGTGGTCGACACCGAAAGACGTACAGCGCGAGCGCGACAGCCGCGGCGACCAGCCCGAGGTCCAGGGCGCCCAGGCCGAGCGAGAGGTCTGCCCAGGGGAGCTCAGCCTGCGGGTTCGCCTCGAGCTGCCCGGCCACCGTTCGCTCGATCCCGCGAACCCCCGCCTGGTGGAGCAAGACCCCAGCCGCCATCGCCGACAGCGCGGCGTCGGGCAGCGCGGCCCGCGAGCGAGCCGCCGCGACGAAGGCCGACGCGGCGACGAGGAGGCCGCCCAGCATCCATGCGCTGGTCCCCCTCACGACCGCTGCACAGTCGTCGACCGAACCGCCTGCCGACTCCGGTGGCCACCCGTTCGGCGCGTGCGCCACGGCCAAGAGCGCGACCGCGCCACCGCTCACGGCGAACGCGCCCGCGTCACGATGCCGCCAGGCCCGCAGGAAGCTGAAGCACGCAACTGCACCTGCGACGGCCGGCGCCCAGCCAGCAGGGACGAGGAGCGCGGTCGCGCCCGCCGCCGCGCCGACGATGGCGCGGACGACACGTGAGGCGGAGGACCCGATGGCGGCGACGCCCAGCACCACGGCCACGAACGCGGCGAGTCCGCGTTCGTGCCAGAGCGCGAGCAAAGTCACCAGCCCGTCGAACCACTCCATCGACGGGCTTCCAGTCGCCGCGCTGGCCCACGCGGTGTCGAGGGCCACCGTCAGCATGAGGGCAGCCAAGAGTGCCCCCAGCCCACCGCCGCGTTCACGTACGTCAACCGAGCTCATCTCGCGCGAAGGCTCCGCTGAGTGGTTGACGATGTCATTTGCGACGGGGCAGTGTATCGAGGACGGAGGTTACTTGGCAGGGGTTTGGGCACATCGCGTCGGGGCGTGGACATCCAGCGGTCCAGGATATCAACATGTATTCCCGATCCGCGGACTGGATGACCTGCTGCATAGGTTGAAGCTGAGCCCGGGATTGCGCGGGCAGGTCGACCGCCTCGGAATCGTGGCGCACGGAGACCGTGACGGAGTCGTCAGGCTGGAGCCGACGATACTCAACGCCTTCACAGTCTCACGCCGGCTCACGGAGCACTTCGAGAAGCTGCGGATCTATCTCACGCCCCGAGCATTCATGTCTTTCGAGTCGTGCATCGCGGGCGCTGGGGCCGACGGGTCCGCCCTGCTGACGGCCGTGAGTCGTCAGCTGCCGGGACGGACTATCGTCGGGTACGAGGTCTTCGGACTCATCGGCAGGGAGGGGCTGCCGAATACTCCAGGACGCGTTCAGGAACGCACCAACGCGCTCGTCGACGGCGGGCGCCGCGCCTTCCTGACCCCGAGCAGCATCTTCGCGAAATGGGCCCGGGACGGGAACGTCATCCGGTGGGCGATGTACGGTCGCGATGGCTCGAACCACTGCGGCGCACCAGGGTGTCCGGGGCACGCCGAGGCGATTCACCACTGCCCACCCCCGCCAGCGCCATAGGACGGCCGGCCGACCCGCAGGTCGACGTGTCGGGCTGGTCATGAACCACATGCGCCCTCGGGGGGTCGAGCGCCCGGAGAGCTGCCTCTGATTGCGACGGCCTCGGGCTGGCCGCGCGCGCGCGTCACGCGCCCCCGAACCGATCCGCCGCGCCCCGATGTGCGAACCTCCGGCGGGGCCTACGTGCCCCCGTGACGGGCGGGCTGACCTGGGCTCGCGGCGCGCACATCCCGGGGCGAGGTGAGCACATGGACATCGGCGGACATCGGCGGTCGGAGAACTTCGAGGATCGCGGCGCGGGCCGCAGGGGACGGGGAGGCGCCGGGATCGGCGGGTTCCTGTTCTCGTTCGTGCTCCGCAAGTTCGGGCTGCCCGGGCTGCTCGTGCTCGGCCTGGTCGGCGTCGGGGTCTACTTCCTGGCCCCCGACTCGGTGCGACAGCTCCTGGGCAGCTCGGGCGGCGAGGTGCAGACCTCGGGGGCCAGCGTCTGCGAGGCGTCCGAGGGGTACGCCGCGGCCTGCGACTTCTCGCGCGTGGTCCTCGCCTCGACCGAGGACGTGTGGGCGGCGCAGTTCTCCCAGGGGCGCCTCCCCAGCTACGGCGGCGGCGGCGCGCCCTCGAGCTACCGCGCCCCCACCCTCGTCGTCTTCTCGGGCGCGGTGTCCACCGGCGGGTGCGGCAACGCGACCAGCGACGTCGGCCCGTTCTACTGCCCGGGCGACGGCAAGCTCTACATCGACCCGGACTTCTACCGGGTGATGGAGCAGCGCCTCCGCGCGCCGGGCGACTTCGCGCAGGCCTACGTCATCGCGCACGAGGTCGGCCACCACGTGCAGAACCTCATCGGCTCCACCCGCCTCGGCGTGCGCGGCGAGAGCGAAGCGCAGGTCTCCGTGCGCGTGGAGCTCCAGGCCGACTGCCTCGCCGGCGTCTGGGGCCACTTCGCGCGCTCGTCCCTCTCCATCACCGACGAGGACCTCTCGGAGGCCACCCAGGCCGCCCACTCCATCGGCGACGACGCGCTCGGCCACAGCGACGAGGCCACGTTCACGCACGGCTCGAGCGAGCAGCGCATCCGCTGGTTCCGCCGCGGCTTCGACACCGGCGACGCCCGCCAGTGCGACACGTTCGCGGTCCAGAATCACGCCCAGCTCTGATCGCCGGCCGCGCAGTCCACTCGCCCGCACCACGTCTCGACAGCTTGGGTTCACCCATGCCAACCTGGAACGCTCATGTCGAGGCGAGGAGCTGCGGAGTGATCTCGGAGCGCGCGAGCAGGGCCGCAGTCGCGCACGAGCGCTGGTGCCAGGTCGTCGCTCTCGCGACCGCGCTCGCGCTCGCGGGATGCGCCGGTCCGCCGCCGAGAGAAGAGCTCGGAGTGGATGTCCGTCTCACACCGCGCGACTTCCGGACCGACTTCGCCGCCGGAGGCGAGGACGCGAACGGGCCGCCCGAGTGGAGGGGGACGCTCGCGGTCGTGTGGTCGGGGAGCTTGGGCTCGGACCGGGAGCTGATGCGCGAGGCGACCCGGATGATCGGGGACGGCCTGTACCTGGTCGAGCTGGCGAGCGGCGAGCCGGTCGCGGGAGACGTCGTGGACGGCGTCGTTCGCGTCGACGGTGAGGTCGTCGAGGGCTACCCCGACGGCGGATCGCTGGCGTTGGGCGCGGTCAGCTTCGTGCCGGCCGCGCCGCTGCCGGAGGGCTGGTACGTGCTCGTCGCCGATCTCCGCGCGTGGTCGCGGAGCGGGGTCCCCACGACGCCCGCCGCGACTGAGAGCCGGGTCGAAGACGAGATGATGTTCGCTCGCTTTCGCATCGGCTCCGCGCCCGTCTGGTACGCGAGCGGCGCAGACTGCGGGCAGCGGCCCACGGATGAGGCCCCCTGGTGCAGGGCATGGGTGGGTCTCAGCGAGCCGGTCGATACGCTCGGAGCATCGCCATTCGAGCTGCGGGTGAACGGAGAGGTGGACCCGGGCTGCGCGGGTGGGGACGCGGCGGTGTGGGACTGCCCGTTCTACCCCGAGGGCACGGAGCTCGAGCTCGAGCTCCTCGGTGAGGGCGAGGTGCGTCCGCTGGATGGGGTCACCGTCCAGACCCTCATCGGCGGCGGGTCCGCGAGCCCACGGGAGCTCGTGGCGCCCAGATTCGGCGTCGACGTGGCCCGGGCCGCGCGGTAGCCAATCGAGTCCATCGCTCACTCCAGGTGGACGAGCGGCGGCCCGCGCTGCCTGTAGAGCGGTTTGTCTGGCACACTCTCGGCGGTGTTCACTCGACCCTCTCCCATGGGACTCCTGCCTCGGCGGGCCGCCGCGCTCGCGGTGTGCGTCGCCGCCGTGGCGCTCGGCTGCGGGTACCGGGGCCCCGTGCCGGACGCGCCGAACCTGACGCAGCGCCTGTATGGCGAGCTGCTGAGCTACGCGACGGAGCACCTGGAGTGTCCGCGCGAGTCGATCACGCACGCGTACCAGGACACCGGCGCGCATCAGATGTCCGGCTGCGGTCGTCGCGTGGACTACTTCCTCGCGTGCACGAGCACGTGTGAGTGGCTGCCCGCGCCGCTCGAGGCGGCCGCGTTCACGCTCGGCTGCTCGGTCGATCAGATCGCGTTGCGGCAGCTGAGCGACGACCGACTGGGCGCGACGGGCTGCGGCGGGCGGATCACCTACCTCGCCATCTGTGACATGGCGACGTGCAGCTGGGTCCAGGAGGGCTCGACGGCGGCGACGGAGTCACGCCGCGCGGCGGAACAGCAGCGACAGCTCTACTGACGGCCCGGCGAGCTCAGGTGTCGGTTCGGACGTAGTCCCATTCGGCGTCGTCGAGGGCGATGAGCCAGTTGATCGCGTGGTGCCACTCGATGACCACGTCAGTGTCGAGTCCAGCGGGAGCGGGCCGACCCTGGATCCGAGCGTCGACGCACGCCCAGGCGTATCGGTAGATGAGATCGGCGGCGTCGAGGATCGCGGCGCGGCTGCGGAGCTGGGCACCCTCGCGCAGGTCCTCGACGGTTCGGGGACGGACGACGCGCGCGATCTCGACGCCGTCCATGGGCGCGATCGGCTTGGGCAGGTCGTCGATGTAGCCCAGCGCCCAGAGCAGGACGCGGAGCGCCTCGAAGCGCCAGCTCAACGCCGTGCCCTGGGCCGTCTCCGCGGGGCCGCTCATGTACGCGCGCTCGACCGGGGTGTAGAGGCGCGTCGCGTCATAACGGGCCTCCATCTCCGCGACGTAGTCCGCCGGGTCGCGTGCGCCGCGGCTCGCCACCACGAAGAGCGCGACGGCGCGGTCGACGATCTCGTCCCGGGTGCGAAAGCGCAGCTCGGCTTCGCGCTCGACGACCGGGAGGTGCGCGATGTAGGGCACGCCCTCTTCATGGAGCCGCGCGAACGATCGGTGGCGGCGCTCCAGCTGCTCGACGCTCGGTTCGTCGGAGGCGACCCGTGGCGCCTCAACGGGAGCGGGCCTCGGCTCCTCCCGGCGAGAGTCGCCCACCGGGGTCTGCGCAGGCGAGCAAGACGTGATGAGCAAGAGCGCGAGCCAGCGTTTCATGAGCCGAGGATTCCACGTTGCGCGCAAGGGGGCACGGAGAGAGTGGCCTCGCTGGCACGGGGCGGCACGGTCCGGGGGCAGGTTCGCCGCGCCTGAGGGCTGGCACGCGGCATGTACGGGCGGAGGCGTGGTTCATCTCGTCTCGCTCACGCTCGCGCTCCTGGTCGCCGGGGGATGCACTTGCCGCTCACCCGCGAGCGGCGTGGACCGGGACGCGGGGGCGGCGGCGGCGGGGGACGGGGCGGCGCGCATGGGATGCCGGGACGCGCAGGTCGCCGTGGATGGGGCGGCGTTCGAGGTGGAGGAGACGCTCGGGGGGTGCGCGTCCGACGCGGACTGCGTCGCGGCGGCGTGGCTGGTGGAGTGCCCGGACGGGCAGTTCCGGCGCTGCGACTTCGCCTACGCGGACGCGCGGCGCGAGGAGGCGCTGGAGCGCATGGACGAGGAGACGGCGAGGATCTGCGCGGCGCTCGACGGGCCGTGCGTGGCCGACGACCTGGACTGCCCGAGGGCGCACGCGCGGTGCGTCGACGGCTGGTGTCGGCCCGAGTGAGGCGCGACTCGGCGCCGGTAGGCGACGGCTCGCCGTGACTTCGTGGGCACGCGGCCGAGATCGCTTGCTGGAGGACGCGGTGGGGCGCACGACCGATCATGCGCGCGCGAGCCATGGCCGCCGTCGGTTGGATGGTCGCGGGCGGAGCGGGGCTCTTGCTCTGCCCGCCGCTGTGGGCGTGGCTCACCGCGCAGCCGACGAGCTCCTGCTACGGGCTGGGCGACGGCGTCTCGAGCGCGCGCCTGGTGCTCTTCCCGCTCGAGATGCTCGCGAGGGACGCGTCGAGCTGGCCGTGCGTGGTGCCCGCGCTCGCGCCGCCGCTCGCGGGGCTCGGGCTCGTGCTCCGCCGCCCGCGGGGTTGGGGCTGGCTGGTGGTGGCGGGCGGCTGGCTCGGCTACGCCGTGATGGCCGTGCTGCTGGCGGGGGTCGGGTGCTGAGCGTCGCGTGCGCGCCGTGAACGCCGACGAACGACGAGCGCTGCGCGATGGACCGTCGGACCGGCTCGGCGCGACCCATCTGCGACTGGGGCGCATGCAGCTGGGTCCAGGAGGGCTCGGCCGCCGCGGTGGAGTCGGCGCGCCCGCCGGAGCGGCGGCGGCCGAGCCAGGTGAGCGCACGGGTCGTGATCCACGCGATCAGAGATCGTGCGTCAGCTCGCGATCCGAACCGGCTGCGTCTTGTCTTCGAGGCCCTCGACCAGGTCCGCGCGGGAGCCGTCCGCCTTCGTGACACCGACGAGGACGCCGTCCTCCTCGAGGACCTCCTCGTACGCCTTGACCTCGTGCTCGGGGATCCCGAGCCCGACGAGGCCGCCGGTGAGGCCGCCCGCCGCGGCGCCTGCGCCGAGGCCAGCCAGCGCGGTCATGATGGGTCCGGCCGCGAGGAAACCGACGCCCGGGATCGCCACCCCGGCGACCGCCGCAGCGGTCGCGCCGATCGCGCCGAGCGCGCCGCCGACCGCGCCGCCGATGCCTGCGCCCTCCGTGGCCTTGGTGTTCTCGTCGAGGTCGAAGTGCGCGCCATGGGCTCGGTCGCTCATCAGCAGGCCGATGTCGTCCCGAGGGACGCCGTTCGCGACCAGATGGTCGACGGCCAGCGAGGCCTCGGCGGGGGTGCGGTACGCGATGACGTGAATGTCGCTCATGGGGGCTCCTTCTTCGGAAATCCGAGGTTGTGGGAGCCACGTGAACACGCAGAGGTCGTGCCAGCCGAGCGCCACCGCGCCCGGACTCGTGACTCGCGCGGCGAGCCGCCTCGACCGTGGCGAGAGGTCACGAGACGAGCCTCGCGCTCCGCCCGCGCGCCGACCGTGAGCCGCGGCGCACCAGTCTCATGACGGCGGCATGACGGCGCTTCCTCGAGCGACCGCGACCGACTCGACGAAGCGGCCCGCGTGAAGCGGACCGAGCGTCGTCGCGGATGCTACGAGCCTCGGACGGCCGCTGGCGCTGCCGACCGGCTGGCAGCAGCAGAGCAGGGTTCGTGGTCGGACGTGTTGCGCTACGCTGTCCGCGTGCGCTCCCTCCTCGTGCCGTGCTGCGTCGCGCTCGTCTCGTTCACCGCCTGCGGCTGCGGCGGTGGGGACGCGTCGATGGATGCAGCCGTGGATGCGGGGCCGTGTGTGCCCACCACCTGCGAGGCCGCGGCCGCAGAGTGCGGCTCGCTCGACGACGGGTGCGGGGGCGTGCTCGCGTGCGGCGACTGCGCGCTCGGCGAGGCGTGTGGGTTCGCGCAGCCCCATCGATGCGGCGGCGAGTGTTCCTCGGACGCCGACTGCGACCGGGGCGAGGTGTGCGATCTCGGTGGCGCTCGGTGCACCACGGGGTGCCGGACCGGGCCGTTCCTCGCGGTGGACCTGCCGCATCACCCCGTGACGGTCGAGATCACCCTCGACGGCGAACCGCTGCCTGCGACGGTCGAGGGAGCGACGCCGGCTCTGCGAATCGTCCCGACGGCGACGGCTGGAGATCGAAGCTCGGGGTACGAGCTGCATCCGTACGAGCGCGCCGACGGCTCCACGACGCGCCGCGAGCGCCTCGAGATCAACCTCCCGCCGGGTGACTACGAGGTCTGGTACTTCCTGGTCAGCGGGGATCCGGCCGCTCCCTTTCCGTGGGCCGAACACACCCGGTTGACCGAACTTCGAGTCGAGCCCGACGACGCGATCGTGACCCTCGACATCCCGGTAGCGCACGTCACGCTCCGGCCCCGGCTGTCTTCGGCGCCACTACCGGAGGCCGGCGCCGGCGGGTCGAACCCGCCGCGACTGCATATCGGCCACTCGACGTTCGTCTCCCTCTACGACGAGGCCGGGTCTCCGCGCCCGGCGATCACGGTGCCCGTGGTGGCGGGCGCTCCCTTCACGGTGCGCTACTACGGAAGCGTCGACGACGCCTTCGCGGACTTCCCGAGGAACACATTCTCCCCACTGCACGAATCGGTCGCGGTCGAAGGCAGCGTCATCGATCTCGACATCGACGCGGTGCGCGTCGCGCTGGAGTTGCGCTTCGACGGGTCGCCAGCCGAACCGGGGACGCATCACCTCCACCTCTCGCGCGACGGCGAGCGGGGCATGCTCGTGGAGCTCACCGACCCCGCCTCGACGGAGGTCACGCTGCGCCCCGGCACCTACGGGCTGGACTACCGCGGGTTCGGCGGCGGCATCCGCGGCCAGGAGCTGGTGGCGACGACGGATGGCCGGCAGGTTCTGGACTTCCCGACGACGCTGGCCACGTTCCGGGTGACCACGGGCGACGGGCCGCACCCGAGCTGCCCGGGCTCCGCGTTCATCTGGGTCGGCGGCACCCGCATCGACCTGGGTCCGAGCGATGAGGAGACGTTGGTCACCGCGCGCGTCCTCGAGGGTGAGCACGTGCCCCGCTTCGAACCGGGTGTCCCCTGCGACGAAGGAGAGAGCGGCTGGCCGATGGACGCTGCGGAGCTCCCGGCGGTGCAGATCCGCGGAGAGGCGCCGGTCGTCTCGCTGTTCGTGCCGCGTCACTCGCTGACGCTCGCCGTGACGCTCGACGGCGACCCCCCGCCGGCCTTGGCGGCCGCCAGCGGCGGCCTGCCGTACATTCGGGTGAGACCCAGCGTCCCTGACACGGCGATCGGGCACGTCTACGTGCCGCTCTACCGCGAGGCGGGTGACGCCTTGGTCCCGGTCACGGCACGCACCCTCTGGCTGCACGGCCGCGACTACGACCTCTTGTATCAGGGCGCCAGGGGCGACTACGAGACGGCCTGGCCGGTCGGCGCGCGCCGTCTCGTGACGGCGCTGCACCCCGCGACCCGGCCCACCGCCTACGTCGACGTCCCCCGCGTTCGGAGTCGACTCGCGGTGACGATGGGTGGCCGCCGGCTCCCTGCGTTGCGCGCCCCCGACGCGTGGTTCCGGACGGGACCCACCATTCGCCTGACGGCCTCCGAAGCCGAGGCGTCCCAGCTGGGGTTCTTCTCTAGCGACGGCGTCCCGCACGCGCCTCGCGATCGGTGGCACCTCCCGGGACGGTACCGGCTGACGTTCGACTACCACTACTCCGAGAACGGCTTCTTCGGGCGCACGACGCTGTACGCGCGCTCGGGGCTGCCGCCTCTCGGCATCCCGCTAGGATGCTGGGAAGCGCGCTGACGTCGTGGCGGAGACCGTCGAGAAGCTCCCCAGCGCGCGCGCACCCCATGAGTTCGCCCCCACGTGAGGGCCAGCTGCCCTAGAGGGCGCCGCTCGTCCGTGGGCCGAGCTCACGCTCTCTGCGCACTGCTGGCTGGGGCGTGTGGTCCCACCCGGTGGGAGCGACGACGGCCGGCGGCTCGCCTGTGGCTGCACTTCGGCGGCCCCCCCCAACCGCGACGCGCTCTCGCCGAGACAGGAGCGGGCTGGCCCCACGAAGTGAGCGCTCGTACCAGATATCGAGACTGCTCTCTCTGCGGTTGAGACCGCGTGGCGACTTGACCCCCGGCGAGGCCCTGGTAGAGCGCCGTACGATGCGGTACCTGGCAAGATACATGGTAGTCGCGCTGGCGGTCGGATCCGCAGGCTGCGCACCCAATCTGGGCAACCTCGCCAACCTGTCGGCGGGCCGGATCGGGTGCGCAGCGCGCGACATCACCGTGACGGAGGCGGAGCGCCAGGACGGGTGGAACAGATCCACTTATCTCTGGCGCGCCGAGTGCTCGGGCGCGTTCTATCGGTGCACTCACGAGGCGACACAAGTATCGGAAGAGACCTCCTGCGTCGTAGAGCGGACGTCGGGTGGGAGTGTCGCCGCCACGCCCACGGACGCACCGGCCGTCACCGCAGCGCCCCGGATCGCGGAGGATCCTGCGCCCGAGGTCCAGCGATCCGTGGACAACTCCGGGCGTGTCCGCCTCGACGTGACGCTGCCCTCGGCCGATGCGAGCGTCGAGATCGGTGGAGATCCCCTGAGCGAGTCGGGAGAGATGTCACTGGCGGTCACGGGGCTCCCCGTCGCCGGCAACGAGGAGTGTCCCATCCAGCTGATGGTCGACGGCGAACTCCAGCCGGTCTCGCCGACCCGCTTCGAGCGGACGGAGACGGCGCACCGTTGGACCGCCCTCGTGGACATCGACGTGCTGCGGCGAGTCGCGAACGGCGTCCGCGTCTTCGGGCGTGTCTGTTCCGCCGAGCTCCGCTTTGACGAGTCATCTCGGCATGCGATCGCCGAGCTCGTCGCACGGTACGACGAGGAGCGGGCCTTCGCGGCGGGAGTGCAGTAGTTCCGGCCCGCGCACGCCTCACAGCGTACTCGACGTGCCGAACCGGGGTCGGGGACACGCGTCGAGCCGAACCGAGCCGTGAGCTTGCTGTCTGGCCGTAGCAGGGGCTGAGCTCAGACGGCCAGGCGGGAGCGCAGCTCACGCTCGAGCTCGACGAGCTCGGGGTCGCGGCCGGCGGCCTCGTCGGGGGCGCCGGCCGTGCGAGAGGTCGCGCCGTCATCCGCGAGACGCATGACGGCGCGCTGCGCCGCTGCTCGCCAAGGTCGAGGAGCCGCGTCGGGAGTGGGACCCGATCCGGCGCGCGCAGATGGATGCAGGCAGCGGTGGACGGCGCGGCGTTCGAGGCGGAGGAGTCACTGAGGGAGTGCGAGTCCGACGCCGACTGCGTGGCCGCGGAGTGGCTCGTGGAGTGTCCGCGGGGGCAGTTCAGGCGCTGCGACTTCGCCTACGCGGACGCGCGTCGCGAGGAGGCCGAGGCGCGCTTCGACGAGGCCGCGGCGGACATGTGTGCCGCCCTCGAGGGGCCCTGCGACTCGGCGACCTGGACTGCCCGACGCGCCGCGCCGGGTGTGTGGACGGGTGGTGCCGCCCCGTCGTCGAGTGAAGGCCGCCCGCCCGCGCTCGGATGACTCGGATGGATGATAGGTTGCGCGCCGTGAACGCCGACGAACGACGAGCGCTGCGCGATCGCTGTCGCTGGGTGCACGGGCCCGGGCCCCGCACGCCGGGGCAGGAGCTGGCGCGGGTGGCGGCCTGGTGCGACGCGAACCAGGTGTCCTTCGACGCGTACGGAGAGGGCGCGCTCGTGCAGGACTTCGAGGCGCAGGTGGCGGAGCGGCTCGGGGCCGAGGCCGCGCGCTTCATGCCGAGCGGCACGATGGCGCAGCAGATCGCGCTGCGGGTCTGGTGCGAGCACGCCGGGAAGCGGCACTTCGGGATGCACCCGACGTCGCACGTGGAGCTGCACGAGCAGCGGGGGTACGCGCGCCTGCACGGGCTCGAGGCCACGCTCGTCGGGCCGGCCGGCTCGCCGCTGCTCGCGGAGCACTTCGAGGGGGTGGCCGAGCCGCTCGCGGCGCTGCTGGTCGAGCTGCCGATCCGTGAGGCGGGAGGGCAGCTGCCGAGCTGGGAGCAGCTCGAAGCGCTGAAGACGTCGGTGGGTGAATCGCACACCAAGCTGCACCTCGACGGAGCGCGGCTCTGGGAGTGCGCGCCGTTCTACGGGCGCTCGTACGAGGCGATCTGCGCGGGCTTCGACTCGGTCTACGTGTCGTTCTACAAGGGCATCGGCGCGCTCGCGGGCGCGATGCTGCTCGGCCCGCGCGACTTCATCGAAGAGGCGAAGCGCTGGCAGCGCCGCTGCGGGGGCAACCTCGTGACGCTCACGCCCAGCGTGGCGTCGGCCGCGATGCAGCTCGAGGAGCGGATCGCGGGCATGTCCCGGCTGCACGCGCGCGCGCTCTCGATGGCGGAGGCGCTCTCGGGGGTCGAGGGCGTCTCTGTGCTGCCCGACCCGCCGCACACGAACATGATGCACGTGTTCCTCCGCTGCGACGCGGAGGCGGCCCAGGACGCGCGCGACCGCTTCGCCGAGGCGCGCGGGGTGTGGCTGTTCGGCGGCGCCCGGCCGGCCGACGCGCCGGGCACGTGCCGGATCGAGCTCTACGTCGGCGAGGCCGCGCTCGAGGTGAAGGACGAGGAGATCGTCGAGGGCTTCCGCGCGGTGCTGTCTGCGCCTCAGGCGTAGCGGAAGACCCACACGCCGCGGTTGCGCGCGTTGGCCACGACGAAGAGGTTGTGGATCGGGTCGTAGTAGCCGAAGGGGTTGCCGTACGGCGGCGGCGGGAACGCGTCTCCCTCGACGACGATCGCCTCCCACTCGCCGGTCTCGAGCGAGAGGCGTGGACGCGGTCGGGCGCGCGCTCGTCATGGAGCAAGAATACGTCGTTGCGGCTGTCGTAGACGAAGACGGTGCGCGCGTCGTGGGCGTCGATGCGCTCGTCGCTCGTCAGGTGGGTCCACTCGTTCGCGTCGAGGTCGTAGGCGTAGGCCTCGGTCTCGAGCACGGCGACCAGCGTGCGCGAGACGGGGCTGTAGGCCATCTGCGCCTCGGAGCTCGGCGCGACGCCGTGCTCGACCACGAGCTGGCGGATGGAGGCGCCGTCGTTGGGGCGGAGATCCGTCCAGACGTCGGTCGCGACGTCGTGGCTCCACATCTCGAACACGGGCGGGGTCACGTTCTGCGCCGCCGCGTAGTGCACGACGGCGCAGAGGTCCGGGACGTAGGTGGCCGAGGCGCCCATGCCCCGCAGCGAGGCGCGCGGGGTCTCGCCGTCGTGGCGGTACCACTCCCAGCGCGCGGTGGCCGGGTCGAAGGTCCACATGGGCGTGGTCCGGGTGTCGAGCGCCGCCTGCACCTCCGCCTCGTCGAGCTCGAGGATGTAGGCGATGGCCGCGGCCGAGAACGCGCTGTGCGCGCCGCTGCGCCAGACCATGCGCCCCAGGCGCGGCTCGTAGGTCAGCCCGTCCCACTGGTGCGAGGGCATGATGGGCCCGCCCATGTGCGTGGTGTACTGGCCGTCGCGGAATTCGGTGTGCTCGCGCGCCCAGCCGACGAACGCGTCGATCCGCTCCATGGTCTCGGCGTCCGGGGTGTCGCCGCCGTCGCGCCAGCGCCGGACCGCGAAGTGGCCGGCCTTGTAGGGGCCGACGTTGCCGCCGACGGGGTAGAAGAGCATCTGCCAGGTGTTGGAGGCGAGGTGGTACTCCCAGACGTCGTTCGCGCGGTAGGTGCCGTGGCTGCCGCCTGCGTAGAGCGCGGTGTGGCGCTCGGGGGCGAAGACCATCGCGTTCGAGAAGTCGCGGCCGGGCGGCCCCTTCTGGCTGTCGTACCCGGTGAAGCCCATGTTGTTCACCGTGGTCTCGGGCATGCGCATGGCGGTCCGCGCCGGGATGGCCGCGAGGCGCGCGACGAGCTCCGGGTCGTCCGGGTAGACGCCCTCCGCCGCGGGCGCCGGGGCGCAGGACCCGGGCTCGAAGCCGCCGTCGACGGCCGGGGCTTCGGCGTCGGCCACCGACGCGTCCGGCGCCGGGGCGCGGGCGTCGGTCGCGGGCGAGCTCGCGTCCTCGGAGACGGCCGTCGCGTCGCAGGCGGCGAGCCCCGTCGCGGCGAGCCAGGTCGCGGCGAGGGCGGCCACGAGGCGAGCGGCGGGCGCGGAGGTCAGACGGGTCATGAGACGAGCCTGGCCTCGCTCGCCCCCCGACGCGATTACCCAGGCTGCGCGAGTCGAGTTCAGCGCCAGTGATGCGGGGCGAAGTCGCCGGCGAGGTAGTGCCAGTAGATCTCGCGCCAGGTGTAGAGACGCTCCGCGGTCGGGGTCCCGCCCTGGTAGCCGCGCCGGTCGTAGCTGCCGCCCGTGTGCGCGCGGTTGTCGAAGGTCAGGCCGTCGATGGTGAAGAACATCGGCTGCTCGGACGCGTCCGCGATGCCGTGCTCGGCCGCGAAGTCGTCGGCGACGTGATCGTCGTTCGCGTCCACGGGGCGCTCGGCGGACGCGAGCGGCGGGAGCGTTCCGT
The DNA here is from genome assembly GCA_040218145.1 of Sandaracinaceae bacterium. GTDB lineage: Bacteria > Myxococcota_A > Polyangia > Polyangiales > Sandaracinaceae > JAVJQK01. The sequence continues at coordinate 37,655 of JAVJQK010000068.1, forward strand.
CGAACACGCCGGTGACGCCGACGCGGTCGAGGTACTCCTGCACGAAGCGCGCGTCGACCGGGTCGCGGGCCCACGGGAAGGCGCCGAGGTGGGGGAGCATCTCGTCGAGGCTCGCGGCGGGCGCGATGAGGTCGCCCCGCAGATCCGTCTCCTCGTAGGGCGCGTCGCGGAGGAACTCGTCGAGGTTGGCCTGCTCGACCTGTCCCTCGGGAAAGAGGTTGTCGGAGAGGTAGACGTGACCCTCCGACGGCGTGCCCCCGCCGAGGCTCTCGCCGCGGAGGAAGCCGCTCGCGTACGGCGCCTCCTGCTCGGTGCTCAGCGTCCAGACGTTGCCGCTCGCGCGCACGATGCCGCCGAGGGCCACGCTCATCGCGCCGCGCGCGTTGTGCACGATGTTGTTGAGGCTCTCGAACTGCTGCGAGCCGTCCGGGATGTCGTCGGGGTAGTTCGCGAGCGGGTTGCGCTCGTTGTTCGAGACCCAGAGGTTCCGATAGAAGGTCGCGCTGTGGGCGCCCTTGTAGAGAAGTGAGCCGCGCGTGGACTCGCCCAGGATCGACGCCTGCACCGTGAAGTCGTGCGCCACCTCGTCCGGGTGGCCGCTCGCGCTGTGGGCGTCGCCCGAGAACGAGATGTTCATCTCGCTCTCGTCCGGAGGGGAGCTGGGCCAGGCGAAGGAGCAGTGGTCGACGATGACGTTCGTCAGCTCGCGCTCGCGGCGCCGCGCGATGATCCGCAGGTTCGAGACGACCGCGCTGCCGCGGAAGCGCATGTGCCGCCAGACGCCCTCCCCGGCCCGGCTCTCGATGCCGCCCGTGTCGCTGAAGACGGCGACGCCCTGCCCCGGCGCGGTCTGCCCGAGCACCGTGTAGTGGTCGTCGCGGATGTAGATGGTCTCGCCGAAGTCGATGTTGCCCGCGACCTCGAACACGATGACGCGCGGGCCGCTGGCCGTGAGCGCCGCGCGGAGCGAGCCGGGGCCGTCGGCGTTCGTGTTGGTGACGGCGATGACGTCGCCGCCGCGGCCGCCGACCGTGTAGCGCGCGTACCCGTGCGCGGTCGGGAACGCCTTGCGCTCGCCGAGCACGATGGCGTCCTCCATCCCGCCGTCGGCCGCCGCGTCCGGGGCCACCTGCGCGTCGTCCGGGGCGGCGTCGGCGCGCGCGGCGTCGGGCGCGGAGCCGTCGAGTCCGCCGCCGTCGCTCGGCTCGGGGCCGCCGTCGCAGTGGACGCACAGCAGCAGCGCCGACGAGAGCGCCGCGGTTCGAGCCAGATGGGAGAGGTGGCGTGAGGTGTGGGTCGAGGGCACGCCACAGCATGCCGGACGCGTCGGCGCGGCTCCGCTTCGCGAATCGTACGGTGTGCAGCCCCGCGTCCGGGGGCGTCCCGCCCCCTGCCCGGGCCGGTGGGGGAGTTTTGCCCCCGTTCTGGGCTCGCCGAAGCCCCGTCCCGGGCGTCGAGGGCTGGCACGCAGCGTGCTCTAGAGGACTCCGAGAAAGACGCCGGGCCGGAGCCTGGCTGGAGAAGAAGATGACCCGCACTCGTTTCGCTTCGACGCTCGCCCTCGGCACCTTCCTCCTCGTCGGCTGCGGCTCCAGCGCCCAGAACCTCGAGGCGCAGAACGGCGGCGACGGGCTCACCGGCAGCGACCAGCGCGGTCGGCGCGCGAGCGCCGGCAACGACGGCGACCTCGCCTCCCGCGGCGGAGACTGCCGCACCGAGGCCGTCTACTTCGCCTACGACTCGAGCGAGCTCGACGCGCGCGCCCGCTCCGCCATCGAGAGCAACGCGAACTGCGTGCAGCGCCGCACCGGGCAGGCCGCCGTCACCGGCATGACCGACCCGCGCGGCACCGAAGAGTACAACCTGGCGCTCGGCGACCGCCGCGCCCGCACCGTGACCCAGTACATGGGCAACCTCGGCGTCGAGGGCAGCCGCATGCAGGTCCACTCGGTGGGCGAGGAGTACGCCTCCGGCGAGGAGGAGTCCGGCTGGAGCCGTGACCGCCGCGCCGACATCGAGCTCCGCTGACCTCCCACTCCCTGGTTCTTCGTTCTCTCCCAACTCCAACAACCATCACCCACCCCGGGTGCTCGCTTCGCCCGCGAGCACCCGGGGCTCTCTTGCGTCTACCCTCGCCCCATGTGGTCGCCCTTCGTTGCCAGCGCGTCGGTCGCCGCGACGCTCCTCCTCGCCGCCGGCTGCGGCGCGCCCGCGACCGAGGTGCGCTGGCCCGCTTCGCCCGAGGGCGTGAGCATGGCCGGTGAGCTGAGCGCGACCGCCCGCACCCAGGGCGGCGCGACGCCGCTCGCCCCGACCGGCTTGCCCCTCGACGGGGAAGACCTCCCCCCGGACGCGCCCGGCATCCACGCGCGCTCGTTCGTGTTCGACGGGATGTGGGTGGCGGAGGTGGTGCTGGGCGACGCGCCGCCCGACGCCGAGCTGCCGCTGGTCGTGATGTTCCACGGCCGCGGCGACCGCCCGCGCATCCCCGGCGGCCCCTTCGGCCGCGTGCCCACCCCCATCCGCGTGCTGATCCCTCGCGGACCGCTCGCGCTGGGCAGCGGCTACGCGTGGGCCCGCTTCAGCGTGACCCAGAACCGACACGACGAGCTGGCGGCGGACCTCGTCGCCATCGCGCGCCGAATGGCCCGCCTCATTCGCCACGTGGAGCGCACGAGGCCCACCGCGGGCACCCCGATCGTGACCGGCTTCTCGCAGGGCGCGATGGTCAGCTGGACGCTCTCCGTGCGACACCCCGACGTGGCGGGCCTGGTGATCCCGATGGCCGGCTGGGTGCCGCCCGCCGCGCGCCCGAGCCCGCTCCCCGCGCAGCCCCCCGTGCGTGCGATGCACGGGACGGCGGACCCCATCGTCCGGATCGATCCCACGCGCGAGTGGGTCCAGCAGCAGCGCGACGCGGGCGTCGACCTGACCTGGCTCGAGCTCGAGGGGGTGGCGCACGTCGTGACCCCCGAGATGAACGCGCAGTTCGAGGCGTGGCTCGAGGAGGCCTGCCATCAGCGCGCGCCCGGGCTCACCGGCGGGCTGGGGGAGCCGGGCGCGGACCCGGAGCCGCTCGAGCCCTACGAGCCGCCCATCGAGGTGCTCGAAGAGGAGGCCGTGCCCGCTCCGCTGCCCGAAGAGGCGGAGGAGGTCGCCGAGGAGCCGGTGGTTTCAGAAGAGGCCGACCCGCTCGAGGCGGCCGAAGACGGCGGCGCGCAGAGCGAAGCCGACGCGCGCGAGGACGCCTCGAGCGACGACGGAACGGATGGCGAGACGAGCGGAGACGACACTGGCGAGGGCGACGACCACGCAGGCGACGACCGTGCGGGCCACGAACACGCAAGCGACGACCGTGCGGGCCACGAACACGCAGGCCACGAACACGCAGGCGACGACCACGCAGGCGACGACCACGCGGGCGACGACCATGCGGGCGACGACCGCGCCGACGACGGCGACCAAGCAGGCGACGGAGCCACGACCGACGGGGCGGCGACGGACTGACCGCTCCGGGCTCAGTACAGCGAAGCGGTGATGCTCGACTCGCAGGCCGTCCCGCCAGAGTCGCAGCTCGTGCTCGTGGGTGAGAAGTCCGCGACCCGCGGATCCGCGTGCATGAACGTCAGCCAGTATCGCCCCGGCGAGACGCGGCAGCTGCCGGCGGCGCCCGTGTTGAAGGTGATGCTGCTCTCGTAGAGGCTGCCGCGGCAGGCCCGCGCGTAGACGTCGGCCGCCTCCGGATCGAGCGGGCGCACGTCTCCCGGGCACGGGCTCAAGCTCACGAAGACGTTGCCCCGGCGCGGCATCCCGTAGCCGATCGACGACGCGGGGACGGCCCCGGTGGCCAGGATGTTCAGCGAGCGGTCGGCCGGGAGGTCGATCGGGATCGTGATGTACATGCCCGCCGACTGCGGCGACGCGTAGTCCCGCGAGATCGTCCACGCGCCGACCGGCATCCCGAAAGACGGCGTGTCGGGGAACGCGCGCCCGTCGAAGACCTCCGCCCAGCTCCGCTCGTACTCGGTGAAGCCGCTGGGCTGGATCCGCGGATCGGGGCCGAGCGGGCAGCCCACGCCTGCGTCCGCCAGCCCCGCGTCGTCGTCGGCCGCCGCGTCGCCGCTCGCCGCGTCGGTGTCCGCGTCGCGCGCCGCCGCATCGGTGCCCGCGTCGCGTGACGCGTCCAGTGCCGCCCCCCCATCCCTCGGAAGAGCGGCGTCCAACCGCGGCTCCGCGGCGTCACACCCGCCGGCGAGCGCCACCAGGAGCCAGCACCCCGCCCACCCTCGCCGTCCGTTCATGGCCAACCCTCCCACGGCCTCGACCCGCGCGCCCGTCCGGTCGACCTACTTTGCGCCTTTGCGCCTTTGCGCGAGTCCCTTCCGAGAACCGGAGAGCTCGCGCAAAGACGCGGAGGCGCCAAGTGCCCGCAGGGTCAGCGGCCGACCATGCGGAGCACGACGCGGCCGCGGCGGCCGGGGCGTCCGCCGTGCCGGCGGCAGACCGCCCGCACCACATCGTACTTACTTTGCGCCTTTGCGCCTTT
>JAVJQK010000069.1 GCA_040218145.1 Sandaracinaceae bacterium
CTCCGCCTCCGCCTCCGCCTCCGCCTCCGCCTCCGCCTCCGCCTCCGCCTCCGCCTCCGCCTCCGCCTCCGCCTCCGCCTCCGCCTCCGCCTCCGCCTCCGCCTCCGCCTCCGCCTCCGCTTGCCACTCCCGCCCGCCTCCGCTTGCCGCTCCCGCCCCCGCCCGCCTCCGCTTGCCGCTCCCGCCCCCGCCCGCCTCCGCTTGCCGCTCCCGCTCCCGCTTCCGCCTCCGCCTCCGCCTCCGCTCCCGCGTGCCGCCTCCGCTCCCGCCCCCGCTCCCGCCCCCGCTCCCGCTCCCGCCTCCCCCCTCCCGCTCCCCCCTCCCGCTCCCGCCTCCCGCGCCCGCCTCCCGCCTCCCCCTCCCCCTCCCGCGCCCGCTCCGGCTCCCGCTCGTCGACGCGCCCACGCCGAGCCGCGCGGCCGCCGCTCGACGACCCCGCTCAGGCCGCCGCGCTGACGTCGCCCAGCACCGCGGGCGCGGGGGCGGCGCGCGCGTCCGCGGTCCCGCAAACCTCTCGAAGCGCGATCGGCGCCACCACGATGACGCGCGCGACCCGGTGAGGCGCCACGGGCCGTGCGTGGTGGCGCCGCCCGAAGCCGTCGATTCCGATCCGCCACCCGTCGAGGCGGCCCGAAGACGGCCGATTCCCGATTCCCGCGCGCGTCGGTCGCTCGAAACCGACGAGACGGTGTCTCGAGGCTCACCGAGGTCCGCCGAGACGCACCGAGGAGCCTCCTCGCGGGGCCTCGAGGGTCGCGAGATCGCTCTTCGGGGCGCCAGGCACGTGCCCGGAGGCACCTCGAGGAGCCCGAAGTCCCGATTCGGCCCGCCTCCAGGTCGCCGCGATCGCACCTCGCCCACTTCACCCGGACCGCGGGGCGCCGCGGATCGAGAAGTTCTTCGTTCGAGTCCACCGCCACGCGGCGCACGCAGTCCTCCTGAACGGACACGCGCCGCGAAGCGCGGGCTCGGGACGACGACGAGGATCACCGAGGGGCTCGCGACCTCCGCGGAGGGGATCGAGGCGCGTCAGGTGACGTCGAGGCTGAGCCTGGCCGCCAGCCCACGGCGCGCCAAGCTCCCCCGATGGGCAAGGTGATCAAGACCAACGCCGCGCGGCTGCTCGATCAGCGGGGCGTCTCGTACGAGGTCCGCGAGTACGAGGTCGATCTCGAGGACCTCTCGGCGCCGACGGTGGCGGCGAAGGTCGGGCTCGCGCCGGCGCAGGTCTTCAAGACGCTGGTGGCGCGCGGGGATCGCAACGGGCCGTGCTTCGCCCTCGTGGCGGCCGACGCCGAGCTGGACCTGAAGGCGCTCGCGAAGGCGCGCGGTGACCGGAAGGTCGCGCTGGTCGCCCTGAAGGAGGTGGAGCCGCTGACCGGCTACATCCGCGGAGGCGTGACCGTGCTGGGGGCGAAGAAGCGCTTCCCCGTGGTGGCGGACGCGTCCTTCGTGGGCTCCGATCGCGTCGCGGTCAGCGCCGGCGTGCGCGGCGCGCAGCTCGTGCTCGACCCGAGAGACTACGTGCGCGTCACCGAGGCGACGCTCGCGCCCATCCAGCGCTGATCTGCGGCCCGCGCGCTGCGCTGTGACGGAGCCCGCAGCGCCGGGAGCGTCGCGGCTGGTAGGTTCCATCGACGACCCAGGGAGGACCGATGAAGATTCGAGCCGCAGTCGCGTACGAGGCGAAGAAGCCGCTGGTGGTCGAGGAGATCGACCTCGAGGGACCCAAGGCCGGCGAGGTGCTGGTGAAGATCGTCGCGAGCGGCGTCTGCCACACCGACGCGTACACGCTGAGCGGCGCAGATCCGGAAGGGATCTTCCCCTCGATCCTCGGCCACGAGGGAGCGGGCATCGTGATGGAGGTGGGCGCTGGCGTCACGAGCGTGGAGCCCGGCGACCACGTGATCCCGCTCTACACACCCGAGTGTCGCCAGTGCAAGTTCTGCCTGAGCGGCAAGACGAACCTCTGTCAGGCCATCCGCGCCACGCAGGGCAAGGGGCTGATGCCCGACGGCACGAGCCGCTTCTCGAAGGGCGGCGAGACGCTGCACCACTTCATGGGCACGAGCACCTTCGCGTCGCACACCGTGTTGCCCGAGATCGCGGTGGCCAAGGTGCGCAAGGACGCCCCGCTCGAGATGGTCTGTCTGCTCGGCTGCGGCATCACCACGGGCGTCGGCGCGGTCATCAAGACGGCGAAGGTCGAGCCGGGGAGCCGCTGCGTCGTCTTCGGGCTCGGCGGCGTCGGGCTCAGCGTGATCCAGGGCTGCCGCATGGTCGGCGCGACCCAGATCATCGGCGTCGACCTCAACCCCGACCGCCAGGCCTGGGGAGAGAAGATGGGCATGACGCACTTCGTGAACCCGAAGGAGGTCGACGACGTCGTGAAGCACCTGGTGGAGCTGACCGACGGCGGCGCGGACTACAGCTTCGAGTGCATCGGCAACGTCGACGTGATGCGGCAGGCGCTCGAGTGCTGTCACAAGGGCTGGGGGGAGTCGGTGATCATCGGGGTCGCCGGCGCGGGCGAGGAGATCTCGACCCGCCCGTTCCAGCTCGTCACGGGGCGGGTCTGGCGCGGCAGCGCGTTCGGCGGCTGCAAGGGCCGCACGGACGTGCCCCAGCTCGTCGACTGGTACATGGACGGGCGCATCGAGGTGGACCCCTTCGTCACCCACACCATGGGTCTCGAGCAGATCAACGACGCCTTCGACCTGATGCACGAGGGCAAGTCCATTCGCACCGTGATCCGCTTCGAGGGCTGATGAAGTCCACCAAGAAATGGCGCGCCTTCGGGGGCACGCAACACTGGTGCGAGCACACCTCCGACGCGTGCGGCGGCGACATGGCGCTGAGCGTGTTCGTGCCGCCGGGCGACGGGCCGTTCCCGGTCGTCACCTTCCTCTCGGGGCTGACGTGCACGGCGGAGAACTTCACCACGAAGGCGGGCGCGCAGCGCGTCGCGGCGGAGCTCGGGCTGATCGTGGTCGCGCCCGACACGAGCCCCCGCGGCGCCGGCTACGCGGGCGAGGACGACGACTGGGACTTCGGCACCGGGGCGGGCTTCTACGTCGACGCCACCGAGGCGCCGTGGTCCGCGCGCTACCGCATGTTCACGTACGTCACCGAGGAGCTGCCCGCCCAGATCGACGCGGCGTTCCCCACCAAGGGGCCGTCGCATCGCGCGATCTTCGGCCACTCGATGGGCGGCCACGGCGCGCTGGTGATCGGGCTGCGTCAGCCCGCGCGATGGCGCAGCGTCTCGGCGCTCGCGCCGATCGTCGCGCCCAGCCAGGTGCCGTGGGGCGAGAAGGCGTTCGCGGGCTACCTCGGCGACGACCGCGAGGCGTGGCGGCGCTACGACGCGACCGAGCTGGTCCGGGAGACGCAGCGCGCCGACACCTTGCTCATCGATCAGGGCACGGCCGACTCGTTCCTGGAGCGCGAGCTGAAGCCGGAGCTGTTCCAGAAGGCCTGCGCCGACGCGGGCCAGCCGCTGACGCTGCGCATGCAGGACGGCTACGACCACAGCTACTACTTCATCGCGACCTTCGTCGAAGACCACCTGCGCCACCACGCCGCGCACCTGGCCTGAGCGCCACCGCGCGGCTGGATCACGGAGGCCGCCTGGCGTCACGCGGCCGGGGACCAGCCCGACGCGTCGCGGCGGTAGCCCAGCGCGCGCAGGACGCGGTCGAGGCGCTTCTGCGGCACGCCGAGCCAGCTGCGGACCTGCGCCGGCAGCGCGAAGGGGGGCTCGAGCGGGCCGAGCGCCTCGAGCACGCGCTCCACGAGATCGGCGCGGACGGCCTGCGGTCCGAGGGGCACGAAGCCGAGGGCGGGGGCGAGCGCCGCGCTGCGTTTGTCCACCGGGTAGGAGACCGCGCCGGGCTTCGGCAGACGCGCGTCTCGCTCGGCGAGCGCGACGAGCAGGGCGCGGCGGGCGAGGGCCTCGCTCGTCAAGAGCGGGCGCGCGTACACGCTGTGCTGGCCGAGCACGACGCCACGCTCGGCGAGCGCCGCGCGCTCCGTGGGATCGAGCGCCGCGAGCTGCGGCGCCGCGTCGTCGGCGAGCACGGTGCCCAGGCCGATGCGCAGCTGGTAGAGCAGGCCGCGCAGCGCGCCCTCCGCGTCGGCGTCGTCGAGGGGCGCCCACAGCGCCGCCGCCCAGTCCTTCGCGAACGCGTGCAGGCGGCGCTCGAGGCGCGCGCGGGCCCCGGCGCCGAGGTCCTCGGGGAGCTCCGGTCTCGCCTCGGGGGCGTGACGCTCGCGGCCGCGCACCAGCGCGCCGACGCGGGCGCCGCGGAAGGTGATCACGCCGGCGGCGTCGACGTCGAAGTCCTCGTGTGGCGCCTCGATGGCGTCGTCGACCCAGCGGCGGCTCGCCGCGTCTTCGTCCTCGCGCGCGTCCTCGAGCATCCCGCGGAGCTGCGCGAACGGGCCGCTCGCCGGGGTGGGATCGATCTTCGCGCGCGAGCGCTTCTTGCCGATCTCCACGAAGCGCTCGACCAGCCGCTGGTGCAGCGCGTCACCGAGCCGATCCTCGATGGCGCGGGTGCGCTCCTGCCAGCGGGCGGCGTCCTCGAGCCACCCCGCGCGATGGCTGACGTATGTCCAGACGCGGATGGCCGAGAGCCGCGCGGTCAGGCCGTCGACCTCTCCGTCCACGCGGTCGATGCGCTCGACCTGCGCCGCGACCCACCCCGGATCGAGCCGGCCATGGTCGACGAGCTGGACGTAGATCTCCCCGAGCAGCGAGACGTGTCGAGCGAGCAGCAGCTTGCGGAAGTCCGGGACCTGACAGACCTCCCAGAGGAGCGCGACCCGGTCGGGCGAGGTGGCGCGCTCTCGCACGGGATCTTGCGCCGACAGGGCGCGCAGCGCGTCGAAGTCGTCCGCGCGCTCGACCCGCTCGAACGCCTCGCTCGGGGGCGGGGCCGACAGCGACCCGATCAGCGCCTCGGGGCTCTCGAAGTCGAGCGCCGCGCTCCGCCACACCAGGCGCCGCACGGCGGGGAAGCGGTGCTCCTCGATCGCGCGCACCACGCGCTCGTCCAGCGCGGGCAGCGGGTTGAGCGTGCCGAAGGACCCGTCGCGCTTGTAGCGCCCGGCCCGCCCCGCGATCTGCGCCAGCTCCGGCGCGGCGAGGTAGCGCTGGTCCTTGCCGTCGAACTTGCGCAGCGAGGCGAACGCGACGTGGTCGACGTCGAGGTTCAGGCCCATGCCGATCGCGTCGGTGGCCACGATGTACTGCACCTCGCGGGCCTGATAGAGGGCGACCTGGGCGTTCCGCGTGCGCGGGGACAGCGCGCCGAGCACCACCGCGGCGCCGCCCCGGCGCGCCTTCAGCCGGGCCGCGAGCGCGTAGACCTCGTCGGCGCTGAAGGCGACGACCGCGGTGCGCGGCGGCAGCCCGCCGAGCCCGCTCCGGCCCGTGTGCCGCAGCTGGGAGAAGCGCATCTGGCGACGGAGGTCCGCGTCGGGCAGCAGCGCCCGCCCGATCGGCGCCATCGTGTCCGCGCCGAGGAACCACGTCTCGCGCCGGCCTCGCAGCCTGAGCAGCCGGTCGGTGAAGACGTGCCCGCGCTCGCGATGCGCGGCGAGCTGGATCTCGTCGACGGCGACGAAGTCCACCACGCGCTCGGTCGGCATCGCCTCGACCGTGCACACCCAGTACCGCGCGCGCGGCGGGGTGCGCTTCTCCTCGCCCGTGACGAGGGCCACCGCGGCCTCGCCGATCTGCGCGGTGATCCGGTCGTAGACCTCACGCGCCAGCAGGCGCAGCGGCAGCCCGATCATGCCCGAGTCGTGCTCGAGCATGCGCTCCACCGCGCGGTGCGTCTTCCCGGTGTTGGTGGGCCCGAGCGCCAGGGTGAGCTCGGCGTCCGACACGGGAGGAGCTTAGGGTGCGTCCGTCTCCACGCCAGCCGGAGATCAGCGCGAGAGCAGGTACGCCTCCAGGTCGCGGAGCGCCGGCTCGTCCAGGCCCTGCGTGACGCCGTGGCGATCGTCCGGGTTCCGGTCGACCAGCACGTCGCGCAGGGTCGCGGCCGAGCCGTCGTGGAGATACGGCGCGCTGCGCCAGAGCCCGCGCAGGGAGGGCGTGTCCAGGCCCACCAGAGGGCCGCCCATGCGCTGGCCGCTCGCCTCGCCGAGCGTGCCCACGTCGTGCAGGACCGGGGCGCCGTCGACGAACGCGCTGTCGGTGAAGTCGGGCCCGGCGTGGCAGCCGTCGCAGCCGGACGCGCGGAACACGGCCTCTCCCCGCGAGGCGGTCGCGGCGTCCGCTCGGTGGGGGCTCTCCCCGTACTCGCCGAGGCTGCGCACGTAGCTGGCGAGGGCGTCCAGCTCCCGGCTGAGCCCGGCCTTCGGGGCGCCGAGCGGGGCGTCTCGGCCGTCCGCGTGGAAGTCGTCGTCGCTGAGAAAACCGGCCCCGCCCTGACCGTCGCGGATGTCGTGCTCGAAGTCCTGCACCTCGTCGAAGTTCGCCGACCAGTGGAGCGGCGCGGCGCCGGCTCGCCCCCGCAGCGAGATCGTGTCGCGCACGCCCTCGCCGCGCTGCGTGAAGTCCCAGCTCAGCCCGTCGCTCTCACCGTCCAGGTGACAGCTCGCGCACGAGAGGTAGCGCGTGCGGCTCATGCGCGGATCGCGGCTGCGGTAGAAGACGCGCTTGCCCTCCAGCACGTCGGGCGCGAGCGGCTCCACCGCGGTCGTCGAGATCTCGGCCGACAGCGCGGGCTCCCGCGACAGGTCGGACACGTCGTAGACGCGCACGGAGCGTGACAGGAAAGCGTGCACGAAGAGAGTGGCGCCGTCGTCGGAGAGCGCGAGCCCCTGCGGCGCCTCCCCCACGTCGTCGATGCTCGAGAGGGTGAAGAAGTCGAAGCCGTCCGCCACCACGACGGTCTGGGCCCCCTGCATCGCGAGGTAGAGCCGGTCGCCCAGGGGCGAGAAGACGCCGGCCGAGGCGCGGTCGAGGTCGTCGAACGAGTGGCGGAAGCTGTCGCGCGCCGGCTCGCTCGGCGCACCGATCAACACCTCGCCCAGCGCGGCGCGCGCGGTCGTCTGGCTCGTCAGATCCTCGCCCGTGCGGAAGCGGCCCGTCACGACGTTGGCCTTGAGGCTCGGGATCACCACGCGACCTCCGTCCGGGGTGGGGACCAGCGCGTCGAGGAAGCTGAGCACGCCGCTGTTGTCGGTGTCGCTGTCGAGGCCCTCCTGACGCGGCAGGAGCGTCTCGCCGGTGAGCGACAGCGCCGCAGGATCCGACGCGTCGACGGTGGTGACCCGCGCGCCCTCGAGCGTGGAGCGCCAGCGCGAGGTCACGAGCGTGCCCTCTCGGTTCATCGCCATGCCGCGCGGCTCGGGCCCCACCGCGATCCGGTCGCGCTCTCGCCCCTCGAGGTCGACGCTCACGACGAAGCCCGTGCGGAGCGCGACGAAGAAGCCGCCTCCGCGCGGGTCCGCGAGGACCGACCAGGGCTCGCTGCCCGCCTCGAAGTCCACCACCCTCCGCGCCTCGCCCTCGCGGCTCAACAGGTGCAGGGTCGCGTCCCCCTGGCAGGCCACGGCGAGCACGTCCCCGCTCACCGCGAGCGCGCGCGGTCGATCCCCCACCTCCACCTCTCGCTCGAGCGCGGGCGGCTCGACGCGGAACACGGCCACGCGGTCGGCGTCGGGGCTGACCACCCAGCCTCGGTCCCCTTCGACATGGATGGGGCTCGAGCGGGTAGGGCGCGGGTCCGAGGGCCGGAAGACGACCGTCACCGCGTGCGTCGCCTCCGCCCGCGCCGCGCCCCGCGTCACCGTCACGCCGATCACGCGCGCGCCGACGTGGTCCCAGGCGTGGCACGCCTCGTCGCCCTCGGCGGTGACTCCGTCGCCGAGCGTCCAGCGCGCCTCGCCCTCGCCCGCGTACCGCGCGCGGAAACACGCCCGCTCCCGCGCGAAGGGGTGGGTCGGTCCCTCGATGACGACGCGCAGCGGCGGCGCCGCGTCGGGCGTCGCGCTCGGGGCGGGATCGCACGCCGCGATCAGGACGGCGGCGCTCACGATGAGGAAGCGCCGCACGCGCCTCACTCCTCGCAGGCGACGGTGGTGAACGTCGCGCCGAACGTGGACGCCGTCGCGTTGCCGTTCAGATCCGTCACGCCCCCCGCCGGGACGGTCAGCGTGTACTCCGTGGCTGGCGACAACGGGTGCGTCGGCCACAGGTTGACCACGCCCTCTTGCCCCGAGAGGTGCGCCTGCACGACGCGCCCGCTCTCGGTCTCGCGGAGGAGCACCGAGCCGGCCCAGACGCTGTTCATCTCCACGAACTCGTCGAAGGTCAGCCCGATCCGGGTGCTCAGCGGCTGATCGACGGCGCCGTCGGTGGGCACCACCATGTTCACCGCCGGCCCGCGCGCGTCGACCGCCTCGAACATGGGCATGATCGCGCTCGCCTGTCCGGCCACCGCGTCGTCGTCCACGCTCACCAGCGCGACGTTCCCGAAGGGCGTGACCGTGTCGAGGTCCCCGGTCAGCTCGAAGCGGCGAAGGAGAACGGGCGCGCTCGGATCGCGCACGTCGATCGCCGCGCCGTAGTCGCTCAGCCCGACGTAGGCGACGCCCTCCTTGAGGTAGACATAGCCGCCGTCTCCGTCCGGGGCGTCGAAGTCACCGACGAAGGCCGGCGCGAACGGGTCGCGCACGTCGAAGATGGCCAGCCCTCCGCCGATGCCGATCCGCGGGTGGTAGGCGTAGCCGCCGCTGACGTGTCCGAAGTACGCGGGGAGGGGCACCGGGCGCTCGAGTCGGTCCTCGTCGCCGTTCGTGATGGTCCAGCGCCCGCCCGGCACGGGGCGCGGGCTCCTCGGGTCGCGCACGTCCACCACCGCGGCGACGCTGCCCTCGCTCGAGAACGCGTAGAGCCAGTTCCCGATCACGATCACCTGACCGACGCGGAAGAGCGGCTCGGGGAGCCACTGCGCGACGATCTCGGGCGAGGTGGGATCGCCCGCGTCGATGACGTAGATCCCGTTGTCGGACGCGCCGACGAAGAGATAGGGCGCCTGCCAGAAGACGCTCATCACCACGCGCATGTAGGAGTCCGGGTAGCGCACGCCCGGGAGCGCGAGATCGGTCACGAGCGCGGGGGCGGTCACGTCGGACGCGTCCCAGATCTGGATCCCCTGGAGGGACGCCACCGCGATCCATCGGCCTCCGATGCGCGAGAGCCCGGTGGAGTGCGTCTCGCGGATCTGCGCGTCCAGCACGTTGGCCACGAGCACGGGCGCGCAGGGCGTCGAGATGTCCCACACCGCGACGCCGCCCCGGCCCCGCTCGTGGGCCCACGGTCGCACGAGGTATCCGTCGAGGAAGAAGCCGGTGTTGTGGTGGTCCTCGTCGGTATCCCCCATCGGGAGGTACGCGCACGGTTCGCCCAGCTGGTCGGCCGAGAACACCGTCGCCGGGCCGCCCGGACCGCGGGGCGGATCGAAGGCGTCCGGCGCCGGCATCGGCCCGGCGTCGCCGACCAGGCCGCCGTCGCGCGCGAGGTCACAGCCCGTGACGGGCGGGCCCGCGTCCACGCCCGCGTCTCGACCCGCGTCTCCACCCGCGTCGGAGAGGCCGGCGTCTTCGACGGCCGCGTCGGGGGCGTCGCCGCTGCCATCGCAGGCGGCGAGGAGGGGAAGCAGCAGCCAGACGTAGCGCGGCACGCGGGGAGAGTAGCGAGTCGCGCCGCGCGGAACAGCGTTCAGAGGATGTTGGCCGCCAGCTCCGCGAGCTCCGAGCGCTCGCCCTTTCGGAGCGTGATGTGACCCGCGATGGTCTGGCCCCGCAGGCGGTTGACGGTGTGCACGAGGCCGTTGCTCGTCGCGTCCATGTAGGGGTTGTCGATCTGGTACGGGTCGCCCGTCAGGATGATCTTCGTGCCTTCACCCGCGCGCGAGACGATGGTCTTCACCTCGTGCGTGGTGAGGTTCTGCGCCTCGTCGACGATGAGGAACTGGTCCGGGATGGAGCGGCCGCGGATGTAGGTCAGCGGCTCCACCTCGAGCATGCCCAGGTGGAGCATCTCCTCGTAGCTGCGGCCGTTGCGGCGGTCCTCGCTGGTCAGGCCCATCAGGAGCTCGAGGTTGTCGAAGATGGGCTGCATCCAGGGCCGGAGCTTCTCCTCGATGTCGCCCGGGAGGTAGCCGATGTCGCGGCCCAGCGGGAAGATGGGGCGCGAGACGAGCACGCGCTGATAGACCTTCTCCTCGTGCGCCTTGTGGAGCGCGGCCGCGAGCGCGATGAGCGTCTTGCCGGTGCCCGCCTTGCCGACGATGGTGACCAGCTTGATCCGGTCGTCGAGCAGCAGGTTGAGCGCGAAGCTCTGCTCGCGGTTGCGCGCGCCGATGCCCCAGACGCGGTCGCGCTTGGTCGGCAGCTTCACCACGCGCTGGCCGTTCGGCTCCACGCGCCCCATCGCGCCGTGGCTGGGGTTGCCGCGATCGATGAGCTGCACGAACGCGTTGGGCTTGGCGTCCTCCGGCGGCGGCATCTCGCCTTCGCGGTAGAAGGCGTCCACCGTGTCGCCGTCGACCTCCACCTCGAACACGCCCGTGTAGAGCTCGTCGAGCCGGGTGCGGTCGTGCTCGTAGTCCGCCGCCACCAGGCCGAGGGCGTCCGCGCGGATGCGCAGGTTGACGTCCTTGCTCACCAGGATGGTGGGCTTCTCGGGGCCCTGGTCCTTGACGTCGAGCGCCACGGCGATGATGCGGGAGTCCACCTCGTGCCCGACGCTCGTCATCGCCGTCGGCAGCCGCCGCTCGCTGAACGCCACCCGGAGATGCCCGCCCTCGGGAAGGTCGACGCCCTCCGCGAGGTTCCCCTGGGCGCGCAGCTCGTCGAGCATGCGGCTGACCCCGCGCGCCGAGCGCCCCAGCTCGTTCATGTCGCGTTTGAACTTGTCGATCTCTTCGATGACGTAGATCGGCACGACGACGGCGTTGTCCTCGAACGCGTAGAGCGCGCCGGGGTCGTGGAGGAGGACGTTCGTGTCGAGGACGAAATTCTTTTGCACGCTGCTCCCCGGGCACCGGGCTCGGCCTTCGGCAGGTCGCGCCTCGGGTGCCAGCTGTTCATGGGGTGACGCGGCAGGTGGCCTGGCCGCCCCGAAAGCTAGCGTCCACATGCTTCGTACGCGAATGCAAGCAAAGGCGTTCGCCTCCGCACACGGCTCCCGCGCCGCCGGCCGGGGGGCAGGCGTCCAACGCAGCGGGATGGTTGGCGAAAAATGGCGTCGAACCGGGCTGGGGCGCCGAGCCCGAGGCGGGTTAGGGTGAGATCGTGAGGTGTCTGCTCGCGCTGAGCATCGTGGCCCTCTCGGGCTGTGGGTCGGCCGGGGAGGCGTCCGACCGGGGTGCGCCCGCGCCGCCTCCCGCGCTCCCCGAGAGCGCCCCGGCGCGCCCCATCGCCCCTGACCCCGAGCCTGCGCTCCAGCCGCCGGGGCTCGCGATCCGGATCCCCGTGGCGCTCGAGCGCGAGATCGACGCCGCCGTCTGGCGGACCGTGGACGCGGGCGGCGCCCCTGGCGCGGTGGTGGTCATCGGGCGCGCGGACGGAGTCCTCTTCCAGCGCGCCTACGGTCGGCGCGCCCTCGAGCCCACGCCCCAGCCGATGACGCTCGACACGGTCTTCGACCTCGCCTCGCTCACCAAGGCGGTCGCCACCGCCAGCTCCATCTGGACGCTGTTCGAGCGCGGGCGGCTGTCGCTCGACACGCCGGTCGTCGAGCACGTCCCCGGGGTCGATCCCCGCGTCACGGTGCGGCACCTGCTCCTGCACACCTCCGGGCTTCCGGCGGTGAACCCGCTCCGCGACTACGAGGGCACCCGCGAGGAGGCGATCGCGGCCATCGCGGGGCTGCCGCTCGAGCACCCGCCGGGCGCGCGCGTCCGCTACAGCGACCTCGGCTACGTGCTGCTCGGCGAGGTCGTCGCCGCGGTGAGCGGGCGGGCCCTCGACGAGTACGCGCGCGAGGCGGTCTTCGAGCCGATGGGCATGGCGGAGACGCGCTTCTCGCCGCCCGAGGCGTGGCGCGCCCGGATCGCCCCGACCGAGCGGGCCGAGCGTCGAGGCGGCGTGCTGATCCACGGCGTCGTGCACGACCCGCGCGCGTGGCGTCTGGGCGGTGTCTCCGGGAACGCGGGGCTCTTCTCCACCGCGGCGGATCTCACCCGGTTCGCGCGGGGGCTGCTCGGCGGCGAGCACGTCCTGTCGCCGGAGAGCCTCTCCGCGATGACCGAGCCGCATCGCCTCCCCGGCGGGGCCCGCGCGCTCGGCTGGGATGTCGGCCGCGCAGGGTTGAGCGCCCGCGCCTACGGTCACGGCGGCTACACCGGCACGTCGCTCTGGATGGATCCGGAGCGAGACGTCTTCGTGCTGCTGCTCTCCAACCGCGTCCACCCCGACGGCGAAGGCGACGTGCAGCCGCTGGTGCGCGCGCTCGGCCCGCTCGCCGCGCGCGCGGCGGACGAAGCGCTGCCCACGCCCGCCGCGGTGCTCCCCGGGATCGACGTGCTGGAGCGCGAGGGCTTCGCGCGGCTCGCCGGCGCGCGGATCGCGCTGTTGACCCACGACGCGGCGCGGGCGCGCGACGGCCGCCGCACCCTCGACGTGCTGCGCGCGTCGCCGGTCGACGTGGTGCGCGTGTGGGCGCCCGAGCACGGGCTGGACGTCGATCGGGAGGGGCACGTGGCCGACGGCGTCGATCGGCGCACGGGGCTCCCCGTGCACGGCCTCTTCGGGCGCACCCGAGCCCCCACCGACGCGATGCTCGAGGGCGCGGACGCCATCGTGGTCGACCTCCAGGACGTCGGCGTGCGGTTCTACACCTACGCGTCCACCGTGCGGCGCGTGCTCGAGGTCGCGAAGGAGCGGGACCTGCGCGTCGTGATCCTCGACCGCCCCGATCCCCTCGGCGGCGGCCCGCCCGCCGGCCCGGTCTCCGAGGAGGCCCTCGCGTCCTTCGTCAACCACCACCCGCTCCCCACCGTGCACGGCATGACGCTGGGCGAGCTGGCGACGCTCCTGAACGCGGAGCGAGACATCGACGCGGACCTCGAGGTCGTCGAGCTGCGGGGCTGGTCCCGCGCGCCGTGGTCGGAGACCGGGCTTCGCTGGGTGCCTCCCTCGCCGAACCTGCGCACGCCCGAACAGGTCCGGCTCTACCCCGCGCTCGCGCTGCTCGAGCCGACCAACGTCAGCGTCGGCCGGGGCACGGACACGCCCTTCGAGGTCGTCGGCGCCCCGTGGATCGACGCGCGCCTCGCCGAGACCGAGATCCCCGGCGTGGCGCTCGAGGTCGCGTCGTTCCGGCCCCGCTCGAGCCGTCACCGAGGCGTGCGATGCCACGGGGTGCGCGTCCGCGTGGTGGAGCCCGCCCGGTACGATCCGGTGCGCACCGGGCTCGCCCTCGCGCGCGCGCTCCACACGCTCTACCCCGAGCGCTGGGAGACGGAGCGCCTGGCGCGCCTCGTCGGCCACCGGGGCATCGTCGAGGGGCTCCTCGAGGGCGTGACCCTCGACGCGCTCGAGGCGGGCTGGCGGCCGGATCTCCAGCGCTTCGGCGAGGTGCGCGCGCGCTACCTGCGCTACGCCCGTCACTCCCGGGCGGCGGCGCGCGACGGCAGGTGAACGCGGAGCAGGCTCTGCTCGCCCGGCACGCCGATGCGGAGCGGGAAGCCGTAGACGCCCGTGCCGCGGTGCACGTAGAGCCGGTCCACCCCGCGGGCCCAGAGGCCGTGGTCGGGGATGGACGTGAAGGCGCTGACGAACGTCCACGGCAGGCCCAGCGACAGCAGACCCAGCTGACCGCCGTGGGTGTGGCCGCTCAGGACGAGGTCCCCGTCGCCCTCCGGCACGTGCTTGAACGCGCCGGGGTCGTGCAAGAGCACCACGCGGAGGTGGCCGTCGCGACGCGGGAACGCCTCCGAGAGCGCCCGCAGGTGCGCGGCGCGGTCCCGGAAGCGGTAGTCGGCGCCGACGATCTGGACGGGACCGACCGGCGTCTCCACGACCGCCTCGTCATCCACGAGCAGGACGATCCCGTGCGCGTCGAGCGCTCGGCGCACGAGGTGCGGCGCCTCGTGATCGTGGTTGCCGAAGCAGGCGAAGACCTTCCCCTCCGCCGCCGCGAGCGGGGCGAGCGCGTCCTCGAGGATCTGCGGGTCGGCCTGCGACTCCATGGTGAGGAAGTCGCCCGTGAGCAGGATGAGATCCGGGTCGCGCTCGACCGCGCGGGCGCAGATGCGCGCGAGGCGCTCGGTGCTCATCAGCGGGCCGAGGTGGGGATCGGTGATCTGCACGATCCGGAGGGGTCGCGCGTCCTCGGTCGGGGCGCCGCGCGGGTGGCGGCGCACGTCCTCGACCCGCGCGCCGTCGAGGCTCACGTCGACCACCTCCTCGCGCGTGCGCAGCGACTGGAAGACCCCGAAGGCGGCGACCGCGAACGGGACGAGGACCGTCCACGTCGTCATGCCCATGGCGATCGGGGAGGCCCAGAAGATGCCGAGCACGCAGCCGGCGGTGAAGAAGAAGCCCGGCACGCTCACGAACGCGCGCCACCACCACGGCCGCATCCGCGCCTTCGCCAGGGCGAGGAAGTGCAGGTGCACCGTGGCCTGGAGGTAGGCGTAGAGCGGCCAGACCTCGTCGAACGCGGGGTAGAGCGCCACCGCCAGCGCGCCCTGGACGGTCAGCAGCACCGCCGCGAACGTGGCGAAGAAGCGCCCCCGCAGGTAGGCGGCGCAGGCGACGACGATCAGGGCGCCAGCGAGGGTGGAGAGGCCGAAGGCGAGCATCCAGGCCCGTTCGGTGTGGGGCGAAGCGGGCCGCTCCGCAAGGCCGCTCAGCAGGGCCGCTCAGCAGGGCCGCGCTCAGAGGTCGACGACGGGGAGGTTCACCCGGCGCTTGTCCGACTGCTCGCGCGGGACGTTCTCGAGCTTGAGCACGCCACGCGGGCACATGTGGGCGCACATGCCGCAGCCGACGCACGAGGCGCGCGTGAAGCTCTGGTTGGACTGCGCGTAGCTGCGCACGTCGATGCCCATCTCGCAGTAGGTGCTGCAGTTGCCGCAGCTGATGCACATGTCGGGTTTGACCGCGATGCGGAAGCGGCCGAGCTTCTGCTGGAGGCCGAGCAGCGCCGCCATCGGGCAGAAGTTGCGGCACCAGACCCGGGCCCCGAAGAGCGGGTAGAGCCCCACGCCCACCACGCCGGCCAGGATGGAGCCGACGACGAGCCCGTAGAGCTTCTTCATCGACCACCAGCTCTCGCCGGAGATGGCGTCGTGCAGCCAGCCCCCGAGGTGCGCGGAGTGGTCGAGGATGAGCAGGAAGGTCGAGCCGATGGCCAGGAACAGGATGGGGTAGATGGCCGCCTTCTCGAACTTCCAGCTCCGCGTCGAGGTGCTCGTCAGGTGGCGCCACGGGTCGCCCGCGGTGTTGGCCAGCCCGCCGCACCCGCACACCCAGCTGCAGTACCAGCGCTTGCCGAAGAAGTACGCGGCCAGCGGCGCCACGACGAACGCCAGCACGAGCGTGGTCACCGCGAACATGAGCGGCACCGCGCCGAGCACGCTCGGGTGGAGCTTGTAGTGATCGAGCGGCCAGATGCTCGCCGCGAAGTACTCGTACTTCCAGGCGTCGTCCGCGGAGGCGCCGAAGAAGAGGGGCATCACGAAGGGCAGCGTGAAGGCGAGCGACGCCTGGACGGCCACGTTCGTTGCGATGCGGTACTTGTTGTAGCGGCTGTTGCCGTGCTTGCGCAGGTAGTAGACCGCGCCGACGCCCATGAAGAACGTGTAGAGGGCGGCGTAGACGAACCACTTGTTCCGCAGCCCCAGCGCCTCGGCCACGGGCGAGAGGTGATCGGTGAAGTAGAGATCGCAGTAGAAGGCGATCAGGACCACGGCGATGATCACGCCGAGCCAGTTCTTGCTCCGCCAGCCCTCGCGGAAGGTCGAGTCGAGGCCGTTCTGTCCTTGAAGGTCCATCGTCGTTCACCCGCGCACGGCCGGGGCCGGCATGTGGCCTGGGGCGACGCTGAACGCGACGCCCGAGAGCTCCTGCTTCTTCGCTCGCTCCGGGATGACGAGGGGCGGCACGAGCTCCGTGTCGAACGCCGCCTCGTTCAGGTGCGCGAGCACGTACTCGAGCGAGCGGTGCTCCTCGATCCATCGGATCAAGACCGCGTGATCCCAGCGCCGACCGAGCAGGTTGAACCCGATGACGCGCCCGCCCTCGAGGACGATCCGCGTGGTGCTGCGCACCGGGCCTCGCTCCTCGTGGAACCAGTTCTGCTCCCCCTCGACGTTCATGCTGACGAGCCCGGCGGTGGTGTACTCGATGTCCATCAGCTTTGCCGAGTTGTACCATGTTCCGCGGTCGTAGACGGCGCGGTCACCGCAGAGCCGGCGGCCGGCCACGCGGCCCTGGTCCCGCGCGGTGTACCAGAGCTGCTCGGGGCGTCTCCCGCCGTCGACCCAGCGCACCGCCGCGCAGTCGCCGGCCGCGAACACGCCGTCGGCGCTCGCGCCGAGCCCCTCGTCCACCACGATTCCGCCGCGCTCGAGCTCCAGCCCGCTCCCCGCGAGCCACTCGGTGTTGGGCACCACGCCGATCGCGATGACGCAGAGATCGCAGTCGTAGCGGCCCTGATCGGTCACCAGCGCCTCGAGCGCGCCGCCGCCTTCGAACGCCTCCACGTTCTCGCCGAGCCGCACGTCGACGCCGTGCTCGCGCATGCGCTCGCTGATCCAGGTCGACTCCGCCTCGTCGAGCGCGATGGGCCAGAACCAGTCTTCGCGGATGAGGAACTTGGGGCGCAGCCCGGCGTGCACGAGGACCTCGACCGCCTCGATGCCGATGAGCCCGCCGCCGATCACCGCGGGGCGCTCGGGGCGCCTGCCGCGCTTCGTCGCGCCGACCTCTCGCGGCCAGTAGGGCGAGCCGACCTCGCTGCGCTCGACGTGCGCGTCGGGGTTGGGCGGCCGACCGCCGTGGCTGGGTCCGCCGTGCACCTCGCGCTCGAGCCACTCGAGGTCCTGCATCGTCACGAAGTGGCCCACCCCGGGCAGGTCGCCGCCGCTCCACGGGGAAGGGCGCGGGCGGCTCCCACACGCGATCAACAGGCGATCGTAGGCCACGGGCTCGCCGCCGGACACGCTCACCGTCCTGGCCTCCGCGTCGAGCCCGGTCGCGCGCGCGCGCACCCGCCGGAAGCCCATCCGGGCGTAGAGATCCCGCTCGTGCGGCTCGATGCATCGGTGGCTGAGCTGACCCGACATCACCCACATCAGCGCGGTGCGCGAGAAGAAGTGATCGCTCTCCTCGCTGATGATGGTGATGTCCCAGTCCGGCTCGCGGTTGCGGACGGTGATCGCGGCCTCGATGCCCGCGACCCCGTTGCCGATGATGACGATGCGCATCTGTTGGCCTCTACGTCCGCTCTCTGGTCCTCGTTACGGCGTTCGGCTACCCCCCTTGGAGGATCGCCGCGATCGACTGTCCCGCGATCAGCCACCACGCGGCGACGAGCACCGCGACGCCGAGCGCGCGCAGGAGCAGGCCGCCGACCCCCGTGAGCGGCCCCTCGAGGTGCATCTCGGGGGAGGCCTCGCGCCAGGTGTTCATGCGCGCGCCGACCGCGACACGCTCGCGCGGCGCCGCCTCCCGGTAGCCCGCGTCCGCCTGGACCGTGCGCTCCTCGAGCTTCACGGTGACGCACGCGTGGGTGTGGCGGTCCCGGACGCCCTGCGCGAGCGTCGCGCGCGCCTCCTCGCTCAGCTCGACCGTCGCGTCGCGGTCCTCGAACGCGAGCGCGCCGTCCTCGATCTCCGCGAGCATCCAGCCGCGACGCGCGGAGCTCGCCTCGATCTCGGTCAGGCTCGACACGGGCGGGATGCTCGGCCGCACGAAGCGCTCGAAGCGGATCTTGGGGAGCAGCTTCAAGCAGATGCCGAAGCCGCGGCCGCCGATCGCGATCATGCCGCCCGCGTAGAGGACCCCCAGCGCCGCCTGCCCGATCGCGACGATGCCGACGGCGCCCTGCCCGATGGCGATCACGCCGCGCGCGACCTGCCCGATGGCCACCACCCCGCACGCGAGCTGCCCGAAGGCGAAGACGCCGTACGCCTGCTGGCCGAAGGCGAAGACCCCGGGGCGGTCGGGATCGGTGGAGACCCAGTCCAAGCCGCGAGCTTACGCGAGCCGTCAGAAGATCTCGAACCGACAGTCGCCGTCGCAGCCGTCGCCCGCGGTGGTGTTGCCGTCGTCGCACTGCTCGCCCAGATCGGTCTGCACGACGCCGTCGCCGCAGCGCCCGCCGAGCTCCATGCAGCCAGGCGCGCACGCGCTCGGGCCGCCGCCGAGGTTCAGCCCGTCGTCGCACACCTCGCCGAACTCGGCCTGCACGACCGCGTCGCCGCAGTAGGGCGTGAGCGTGCAATCGGACGCGCAGCCGTCGTAGGTGGCGCCGTTGGCGTCCCCGTCGTCGCACGCCTCGTCGGACGCGATCACTCCGTCACCGCAGGTCGAGCGGCACGTCGACGGCGCGCGCGTGAAGTTGGACAGGGTCAGCCGGTACTGCGAGCGCGTGGTGTGGCGCTCCGCCTGGAAGACCACCGCCTCGTAGATGCCGCCCACCCGCAGGCCGAGCGGCGCGAGGCAGCCGGCCGCGTTCATCGCGGGGTCGCCCGAGGCGCAGTCGCTGAGCGTGATCGCGCCGTCCTGGCGGCCGTGCACGCCCCCGATGTCCACCGCGAGCCGCTCGTTGATGAAGACCCAGACGTCGTCGTCGCCCGAGAAGGCGAGCGTCTCGGTGCCCTCGTACTCGAACCAGAAGCGCACCTCGCTGGTGAAGAAGAAGTTCTGCAGGCCCGCGCCGCTGCCGTCGTCGTCCAGCGCCTCGAGGCCCTCGGTCGGGAACCCGGCCGGGGCCGAGCCGTCGATGGGCGTCGACAGCGGATAGAAGCTCGCGCTGTCGAAGCGGTAGGCGCCGCCGCCGATCTCGCCGAGCGTCATGCCCTGCACGACCGTGCGGTTGGTGTCGGCATCGGAGGTGTACCAGAGCAAGAAGCTCGCGTCGCTCGTGATCCGGGTCGCGCTCGCGCGCCGCGTCGGGACCCCGGCCGCCGACAAGGTGGTGTCCACCATGCCGCGCTCGGAGCCGTTGTAGCACTGGAAGTCGGGGTGGCCGAAGGGAGGCGTCGCGCCCGGGGCGCCGGCCTGCGGCCGCGTGACGAGGTCGCCGTTGCCGTCCTGGCAGGCGGGGATGAAGTCCCGCACCACGACGGGGAGAGTGACCGACGGCGGGTCCGGCAGCGGCACCTCCTCGCAGGTGTAGCCCGGCTCGATCTCGCACGTGGAGGAGCAGCCGTCGCCGTCGAGCACGTTCCCGTCGTCGCAGGTCTCCGGCGCGAAGACGACCTCGTCGCCGCACACCGCGAGGCAGGTGCCGTCGGTGCAGTCGGGCTCGCGCGTGCAGAAGGGCGTGCACCCGTCCCCGATGAGCAGGTTGGCGTCGTCGCAGTCCTCCGTGCCCTCGACGACTCCGTCGCCGCAGTCGGTGGGCCGACAGGCCGCGCCGGGCGTCGGGCACGCGAAGCCCTCCTCGAGCTGACAGCTCGCGTTGCAACCGTCGCCGTCTCGCGCCTCGCACGTGTCGCCATCACCGGCGCTCGCGCAGTCGGCGTCCTCGGTGCACGCGGTGTCCGCGCCTCCGTTGCACCGGCCGCCGTCGTCGCAGATCTCGAAGCCGGCCACGAGCCCGTCGCCGCAGCGCGCCGACACGCAGGCCGCGCCGACCACGGGGCACACCCAGCCCGGCTCCCGCCGGCAGTCCGCGTCGCAGCCGTCGCCGGCGACCGTGTTGCGGTCGTCGCAGGTCTCGTCGCCCTCGATGCGCGCGTTGCCGCAGGTCACGACGCGCACGCACGGGCGGCCGGGCGGGCCGCACGCGAAGTCGTCCTCCACGGCCGAGCAGTCGGCCGCGCAGCCGTCGCCCGCGGTGGTGTTGCCGTCGTCGCAGACTTCGCCCGCGCTCCGCGTTCCGTCGCCGCAGACGCCCGCGCCGCCGTCGTCGGTGGCGTCGCCACCGTCCCGTCGGCCGCCGTCGAGCGTCGAGGCGTCACCGGGGCCGCCGTCCCCCTCGAACGCGTCGTCGAAGTCGCACCCGACGGCGAGCACACACATCAGCAAGGCCAAGCCACGGTACTTCATGGCGTCAATGTAGCTCGGTTCGCCGCCGCCAACCGTGTCGGCTGTGCGCCGTCAGAGCGTGAGCGTGTAGACGAACGACGCCCGCGGGTGACGTCGGTGACGCTCCACCACGACCTCCTGGGGCACGACGTCGCCGTCGACGTAGCGGGCGGCGATCTCCTCGGCCGCGGCGCGGTCCGCGGTGGCCTTGATGCCGAGCACCGCGGTCATCAGCGCGTTCACGGCGCCGGGGAAGGCCTCGTAGTCGATGTCGAACGCGCCGGTGTCCTCACCGTTGGCGGCGGTCGCCTCCGGATCCCAGCGCAGCGCGCCGCGATCCATGAGGAAGCCGACCTGCACGGCGGCGAGCTGGCTGTAGGCCTTCCGCTGCCCGGTCGGCGTGTACATGCCGCGCGAGATGTGCCCGAGCGCCCAGACCATGCCGTCGAGGTAGATCTCGCGCGCCTGCGCGTCGGTCAGCACCCCCTCCTCGCGGAGCATCTCCACGAAGTAGAGCGCCCCGCTTTGCGCCTTCAGCTCCTCGAGCATCGACGACAGGCCCCCGCCGAACGCCTCCGCGTCGGTCTGCCCGTTCACGCGGTACTCGTGGCTCGGCCCGAGGTTGTGCGTCGCCTCGTGCAGGATGGTGTTGAGCAGCGCCGGCGTGGTGTCGTCGGTGTACGCGGCCATCGCCGCCTCGGTGAAGAGGCTCGCCGCCACCTCGCGGCGCCGCGCGAGGCTGTCCGGGTCGGTGTAGAGGTTGGTCATCGCGACCGTGCGCCCGCGCCCCTCCTCGGCCACGGGGCCCCAGTTGGGCAGGCTCTGCCCGATGGTCGCCCCGAAGGGGTCCCGGTCGTCGCCCGCGTTGACCACGATGTCGATGAAGTCGGGGAGGTGGAAGCTGACGTCGCGGGGCTCGTAGGCCTCGGAGAGCGACGCGAGCGAGCGCTCCATCTGCTGCTGGAGCGGCGTCAGGCGGTCCTGCCACTCGAGCGAGCCCTGGTTGATGCGCGCGAAGGTGAGGTGGAAGCCCGCCTTGTGGCTGCACGGATCCCAGTAGACCTCGTCCGGGCCGACGCGCACGTACCAGCGGCTGTTGCGCACGTTCATCGCCGCCCACGCCTCGTTCGCAGGATCCCAGTCGTCGTCCAGGAACGACTGCGCGGCCGCGAGCAGGTAGCGCCGGAGCGGCTCCTCCTCCGGGTCGGTCATCGCCGTCGCCGCCGCGCGCAGCTCCGTCGCGATGGGCTGGACGTAGTCGGCGTACGCCTCGTGGTAGGGCACCGCGACGAGCTCGCCCTCGCGCTCGCGGACCACGGTGAACGGGGTCAGCAGCGCCGACGCGTTCTCGCGCCCCTCGAGCGCCTGGCAGAAGTCGTCCTGCGCCTGCAGCGAGGTCGGGTAGACGTCGACGGGCTGATCCGGCGCGCCCTCGATCGCGCTGCAGGCCTCCTCGGTCTCGGTCTCGGGCGCGCGACAGCGCGGGCCCCAGTTGCGGCGGAAGAGGCTGCGGCTCGCGGGGTCGTCCGCGATCCGATCCGCGAGCGCCTCCATGCCGACCTGCTTGGCGTAGAGCGCGTCGATCATCGCGGCGACGCGCACCATGTGGCCGGCGAACGCGCGGTGCGTGTCGGGCATCTCGCGCAGATCGTTCTCGATGAGGGTCGGCGCGATCGAGTCGAGCTCCGCGAACACGAAGCCCTGCCGCGCGTCGGCCGGCGCGTCGTCCGCCGCGGCCACGATGGCGGCGTAGGCCTGATCGAACGCCGGCGTGAACGCGCCGTCGCGGACCCACTCGCCCGCGCTCGGGTAGAAGGCGAGCGCGCGCACCTCGCCCGGGTCGACGGCGCCGTCCTCGTCCGCGTCCGCGGCCCAGAAGACGGGCAGGTCGAGCCGCACCGCGAGCTGGTTGAAGCGCAGCCGCGGCAGGCGGTCGTAGCGCGCCTCGGGCTGCGTCGTCTCGGGGGTGGGCGTGGTGCTCGAGGCGCCGCCGCAGGCGCCGAGGAGCAGGGCGATGAGGAGTGTCTGGGCTCGCATGGCGCGAGACCGTAGCAGCGTTCAGGCGGGCGTTGCAGCCTCGGCGAGGCGCGGCTCGATGTCGTACCCCATCAGCCCGAAGTAGGGCGCGAGGCGCTCCTCACACCGCCGCCGATCCGCGGGCTCCATCTCGCGCTGCCAGGCGTTCGTGCGGTCGAGGGAGTAGCTGTCGTCCGGGTAGTCGGCGCGCGACGCCCCGACGGAGAAGAGGATGGCCCGCATCGCCGCGGCCGGCGCGGCGGCGATGTCTTCGACCGCCAGCTCGAGGTATCGCCGCGTGGAGAGGTCGTAGCCGCTCTCGCGAAAGCGGGCCCAGCGCACGTAGTACGGCTCGAGCAGGTCGAGCGCCTGGTCGATCTCGGCGAAGCCCCACTGCTTGCGCAGCGAGTGAGCGACGCCGCGTGGGTCGCGCTTGACGTGCACGACGAGGGCGTCCGGGTAGAGCTCCCACAGGAAGGGCATCGACAAGAGGTTCAGGGGGGGCTTCTCGCACCAGAAGCTCTTGCCGGCTTCGCGGGCTGCGCTCGCGAAGAGGGTGTCGATCAGCTCGCGGCAGAGGGCGAGCAGCGGCTCGCGTTCGGGGAAGAAGCGACCGATGGTGCGTCGGTGACGCTTCTGCTGGGACGGCCAGTGCTGGGCGTGGGTGCCCGTCCAGCGGTCACACGGGACGTTCTCGTCGAAGTCGATCGCGACCAGCTGGCTCATCATCGCGTTGAGCGCGCGGTACCAGCGAGCCTCGCCGAAGTGCTGATCGAGGTACCAGTTGCGGAAGACGGTCTCGGTCCGACCGGTCAGCGTGTGTCGCATGAGCGCGTCGAAGCGCTTCACCGCCTGGTCCGCGTGATAGAACGAGTACCGGTCGGTCAGCGCGCTGACGGGTCCTCGAGCCCGTCCGGGTCGATGAGGAAACGCGCCTCGGTCGGCACGGCCCAGACCTCCGGGTGTTTGCCGAGCAGCCAGGCGAGCCGGGTCGTGCCCGACCGCCCGGTGCCCGCCACGAAGATCCGGCCCTTCATGCCGTGCTCGTCCGGAGTCCACACGTCGCGGGGATACGGCGGCGCGCCCGGCTTCTTGATACCGCGGCGCTCGCCACTCACTCGTGGTCGATGACGAACTCGTCCAGCTGCACCACGTCCGAGGACTCCTCGTCGGCGGGGAGCGTCTCCTCGCCCTCCGCGGCGCCGGACTCCTCGGGCGCCGCCTCCTCGGGCGCCGCCTCCTCGGGGGCCGCGGCGGCTTCGGCCGGCTCCGACTCCGCCACGTCGGCGACGGGCTCCGCTTCCGTCTGGCCCCATCCCAGCACGTACCAGCCGAAGCCGAGGCCGAGGCCCGCCATCAGCGCCACCACGGCGATGCCCGCGACCCAGGCGCCCGCGCCGGCCTTCTTGGGCGGGAGCGGCGGCGGGGCCGTGCCGCGCGGCAGGTCCGCGAGGCCGCCCACGTCGGGCACCTCTTCGAGGTCGTCGATGACCGCGTCGAGCTGCATCGTGGCGCCGCCGCCCGGCGCGTTCTCCCGACGCTTTCCCCCTTCGCTCATGGCCTCAGCATATCAGAAGCGAGAACGAGCGACGTTGACTCGCGCGCCGAGGGCCGCGGCGAACGGTCAGAACCGCTGTGGCGAGGCACTGGCGACCGCCGTGCTATCCGTGGGTGGTGCCGCTCCCCGCCGCCGACGTGGAGATCGACGCCTCCCGGGCCGCGGCCCTCGTGGGCGACGCGTTCCCCGCGCTCGCGGGCGCCCCGGTCCGCCCCTTCGGCTCGGGCTACGACAACGCCGCGTTCCTCGTCGATGAGACCTGGGTCTTTCGCTTCCCGCGCCGACGGGCGGCGGTGTTCTTCCTCGAGCGTGAGCTCGCCGCGCTGCCCCGCTTGTCGCTGCCCGTCGCGATCCCGGCGCCCCGCCACGTCAGCCGCCCGCGGCTCGGCTTCCCGTTCCCCTTCGCGGGCTACCGCGTGCTCCCAGGCCGGCCCGCGAGCGTCGTCCCGGAGGCCGCGCAGCCCGCGCTCGCGGCTCAGCTCGGAGAGGCGCTGCGGGCGCTTCACGCGGCGCACCTCGACGTGGACGGGACGCCGGCGCCGGACCTCGACAAGACCGACCGGCCGCGCGCGCTCCGGCGGCTGCGGCTGAGGCTGCGGCGCATGGAGCGGGAAGGGCGCCTCGGCGGCTGGAGCGGGGCTGAGATCTTCGAGCTGGCGAGCGCGCTCGCCGCCGCCGAGGACGCCTCGGACGCGTGCTGGGTGCACGGCGACCTCTATCCCAAGCACCTGCTCCTCGACGATGCGGAGCGCCTCTCCGGGATCATCGACTGGGGAGATCTGCGCCGCGGCGACCGCGCGATCGACCTCGCCATCGCCTACGGCCTGTTCGCGCCTCCCGCGCGCGCTCGCTTCTTCGAGGCGCTCGGCGGGGTGGACGAGGCCACCCACCGTCGCGCACGCTTCTTCGCGGTGTGGTACGGCGTCGTGCTCAGCGACTTCGGCGTATCGGAGGGGATGGATGACCTGGTCGAGATCGGCCAGGCCTACCTCGCGCGTCGGCTGGCAGAGGAGAGGTCTCGATGAGCGCACTGGCGAAGAAGCTGCGATGGAAGAGCGGTCAGAAGGCGCTCGTCGTCAAGAAGCCCAAGGACGTCGTCCTCGAGCCGCCCGAGGGCGCCAAGCTGTCCAACCGCGGCAAGGGCCCCTTCGACATGGTGCTCGGGTTCGCCCAGGACACGGCCGCCGTCGCGGAGATCTTCCCGCGCCTCCGTGACGCCTGCGCCGAGGACGGCGCGCTCTGGATCGCCTACCCCAAGAAGAGCTCCGGCATCGTCACCGACATCAGCCGCGACGAGGGCTGGGGCGGGCTGACCAAGCAGGGCTGGGCGGCCGTCACCCAGATCGCGCTCGACGGGACGTGGTCGGCGCTCCGCTTCCGCCACGCGCCCGAGCTGATCCGCGAGCGCAAGAAGCGCGGCTGGTAGGCCGTCAGCCGAACAGGACCTCGTGGAGCGTGGAGACCGCGGCGGAGATGTCGGCGTCGGCGATCACCATCTGCAGGTTGATGCTGCCCGACGCGTAGCTGATCATCTCCACGTTGACGCCGGCGCCGCTGATCGCGCTGAGGATCTCGGCCCCGAGCCCCTTGCGCTCCGCGAGGTGCTGGCCGACGACCGCGAGGATGGTGTGCCCGGTCGTGACCTCGCAGTCCCCGAGCTGCGCGAGCTCGGCCCGCGCGCGCTCGACCGCCTCCGCGTCGTTCGCGGTGAGCGAGACGCTGACCTCGGAGGTGGTGACCACGTCGACGATGACCTCGTGGCGGGCGAGGACCTCGAACACGCGCGCCAGGAAGCCCGACTCGCCGAACATGCGCGTCGAGGCGACCTTCACCACCGTCTGCCGCTCCTTGTAGGCGATGGACGTGACCCGCTCGGGGTTCTCCGGGCCGAGGTCGGCGATGACCGTGCCCGGGTGCGCGGGTCGGTTCGTGTTCAGCACGCGGACCGGGATCTTCGCGTCGAGCGCGGGGAGCAGGGTGGACGGATGCAGCACCCGGCTGCCGAAGTAGGCGAGCTCCGCGGCCTCGTCGAAGCGCATGTGCGGGATGTTGCGCGCGCCCGAGACCACGCTCGGGTCGGCCGTCATCACGCCGTCCGTGTCGGTCCAGATCTGCGCCTCGTCCGCCTCGAGCGCCGCCGCGAGCAGGGTGCACGTCAGGTCGCTGCCGTTGCGACCGACGGTCGTGATCTCGCCCGCCGCGTTCTTGCCCACGAAGCCGGTCACGACCGGGACGCGGTCCTCTGGCAGGGCGGCCACGGCGGCGCGCGCCTTCTCCTCCCAGCCCGGGACGGGGCGGGCGCGGCCGAAGCGCGAGTCGGTGACGAAGCCGAGGTCCCAGACGTCGTGCGCGTCCGCGGCGAGCCCCTCGCGCGAGAAGAAGTCGGCGATGCAGCGCACGCTCATGCGCTCGCCGAAGCTCGAGATGTAGTCGAGGCTGCGCGGGCTGAGCTCCTTCACGAGCGAGATGCCCCGCAGGAGATCCCGGATCTCGGCGTAGAGGGGCTCGAGCAGGCCGGCCGGGCACCCGAGGCTGTCGGCGACGGCCTGCTGCCTGGCGATCACCGAGTCGGGATCGCAGTCGCCGGCCGCGGCGCGCGTGGCGGCGCCGACCAGCGCGTCGGTGACGCCCTTGTGCGCCGACGAGACCACGACCACCCGGCCCTCGCTCGCCCGCGCCCGGACGATGGCCAGGACCTTCTCGATCTGCGCCCGGTCTGCGACCGAGCTGCCCCCGAACTTCATCACACGCACGTTCACCGGCCTCCGCGTTCGACGGCCTCATAGCATCCCCGGGCGACCCGAGCGCGGCTTCGCTTTTCTTCACGGATGTCCTCCCGCGCGGCCACGCAGGGAGTGAACGTCGCGAGTCGACGCGCCCGAGAGCCCTCACGGCCCCCCAAGGGTCGTCTGTGTGCCGAGTGAGCGCCTCCATCCGACGTGCGATGTGTCCCGTTTGTGTCGGGCGGGGTCGCTGCGTACAGGTGCGCGCTTTTCTCGTTTGATTGGAGGGGTGGCACATCGTGGCAAACGTACGGAGAGCTCGGTTTGGTGCCCGTATCATAGGTTCTTCTGGGTCTGGCGTGTGGTTGGCCCAGGTCGTGCAGATGGTGGTTTCAGGTCATCGAGTTGGAAAGTCAGAAAGGTGAATCGGAATGAATCAAACGCGTAACAGGATCTCATGGCTGGCGCTCGTCGCCCTGGCGACGGTCCCGCTTCTCGGCGGCGCGCGCGAGTGCAACCCGGAGCCCCCCGTCTGCGCGTGCACCGAGGAGTACGCCCCCGTGTGCGGCGCCGATGGTGTCACCTACGGAAACGCGTGCGAGGCCGACTGCGCCGGGGTGAGCGTGGCCCACATCGGCGAGTGCGCGCCCGAGCCGCGCCTCTGCTTCGGCGACGACGAGTGCGGGCCCGACGGCCGCTGCAACCATGACGAGTGTCACAGCGGCTGCCCCGCTGGCGAGGTCTGCCCCGCCGTCTGCTACGGCATCTGCGAGCCCGGCCCCGCGCCCACGGAGTGCTGGAACGACTCGGAGTGCGCGAGCGGTCAGTGCAACTTCGGGGACTGCCCCGAATGCCCGCCGGGCATGGCCTGCCCGGCGATCGCCTGCGCCGGCGTGTGCGAGCCCGAGCCGGAGCCGTGGTGCTTCAGCGACGCGGACTGCGCGGACGGCGAGATCTGCTTCTTCGACATGACTCCCTACTGTCCCGAGGGCGAGCCCTGCGCGTTCTGGGCCCCCGCCGCGGGGACCTGCCTGCCCGTCCCGGGGCCGACCGGTTGCCGCGACGACTCGGAGTGCGGCCCGGACGAGGTCTGCGCCTACGACGCCGGAGAGCCCTGCCCGCCGGGCGCGGCGTGCACCACGACGGTGGAGCTGTGCAGCCCCGAGGGCATCTGCCCGTCGACCGGTGAGCCCTGCGTGGACGGCAGCCTCTGCGGTCCGGCGCCCGAGCCCGACCACGAGCTCTGCGCGCCGGAGGGCATCTGCCCGTCGACGGGTGAGCCCTGCGCGCCCGGGGCCATCTGCGGCGTCGGACCGGGGCCGGTGACGGGGGTCTGCGTGCCTCGCCACGAGCCCGACCCGTGCGACACGGACGGCGACTGCGCGCCCGGCGAGCACTGCGACCTCTCGACCTGCGACGTCGACCCGGCGACGGGCCTCCCAGGGGGCGGCGTCTGCGTGCCGACCATGGGCTGCGCGCCGGTCCTCTGTGACCTCTACTGTGAGCACGGCTTCGACACCGACGCCGCCGGCTGCCTGGTCTGCAGCTGCGCGCCGCCGCCCCCGCCGCCCCGCTGCGAGCCGATCTTCTGCCCCATCGATTGCGAGCTCGCGCTCGACGATCGCGGGTGCGAGATCTGCGAGTGCGCGTCCGGGCCCCGCTGAGTTTCCTCGTCTCATCTCCAACACACCCACTGGCGGGGCCCGTCGTTCGCGGCGGGCCCCGCCACCCTTTTGCGCCCCCCGACTGGTCGCCCCGGCGCGACGGCCTTACCCTCAGCCGCATGGCGAAACGCGCGAAGACCCTCCTCGGCCTCCTCGGACAGTTCGTGAAGCTCCGCTGGTCGGAGACCAGCCCCCGCATGAAGCTCTTCGGGCTCGCGGTGCTGGTGCTGGGCTCGCTCACCGCGCTGCAGCTCGGCGCCTGCTTCCTCGGCGGCTGCCCCAGCTCGGCCTCGCCGTGCTCGAGCGCGGCGTCGCAGACGGAGCCCTGCCCGTACTCGAGCCGCGTCGACGAGTCGGCGCCCGTCGCGGCCGAGGACACGGCGTCGGAGGACGTGCCTCCTTGCCATCGTCGCTCGGCCGACTGATCACGCTCGACCGGACGGCTCCTCGACGGGGCGACCGGGCGATGCCACACCTCTGATCACGTGGACTCCGAGCACGTGGACATGCCCGACGGATCGCGCCTGGAAGGCGTCGAGCCGGCGCTCGATCCGCTCTGCGCCGCGCACCCTCACGCGCGCGCCACGGGCACCTGCCCGCGCTGCGGCGACAACGTCTGCGCGCGCTGCGTCGATCCCTCCGCGCGGGGCCAGGCCGCGGGCGCGTGCGCTGCGTGTCGGCGCAAGCTCGGCAAGGACACCATCGAGCCGTGGCAGGGCGCCATCGCGCTCGTCGTCGGTGGCATCGCCGCGCAGCTCGCGGGCGCCTCGGTGTTCGTGGTGGGCGTCTTCTGGCTCATGGCCGACGGCCAGGCCGCCGACCCGGTGGCGATGCAGGAGAGGCTGCTGGGCTCCTTCTGGGTGCTCGGGCCCTCGATCTTCCTGACCGGGCTCACCATGTTCCTCGTCGGCGTGGCCACCCCGTGGCTCGCCAAGGCGCGGCTGAAGACGGCGCTCGGCCTGCGCGGGGCGCCGTGGCCCGTGTTCATCGCGGCGCCGCTCGGCATCGTCGCGCTCGGCCCGACCAGCGATCTCGCGCGCACGCTGATGGTCGAGTACCTCCCGAGCTGGACCCTCGGCAGCCTCGACAGCCTCAACGAGGTCGCCCGATCCGCGCCGCTCTGGGCGATCGTGCCCGCCATGGCGTTCGTGCCCGGCATCGCCGAGGAGACCCTCTTCCGGGGCATGTTCCAGCGCAGCATCCGCGCGCCCTTGCTCGCGCTCGTGCTCTCCGCGGTGCTCTTCGCGGCCTACCACATGGACCCGCACCACGTGGCCGCGGTGCTCCCCCTCGGCTTCTACCTCGCGTGGCTCGGCCAGCGCACGGGCAGCCTCTACGTGCCCATCGTCGCCCACATCGTGAACAACACGGCGGCCGTGGTGGGCTCGCGCTACCTGCCCGAGAACCAGCCGAGCATCCTCGAGGAGTGGTGGTACGTGCCCATCGGCTGGCTGATCGCCGCCGGATGCGTCGGCGTGATCGTCTACGCCACCCGGCGCCGCGCCGCGGCCGTCGAGCCGGCCCTCGAGCCCGCGCTCGCCCCGCTGCCAGGCGAGTAAGGACGCTCTTCGTCTCATCGTTCGGCCGAGGGCGCTCGTGCTCTCGTCGTGAGTGATGGAGCCCGTGGGCTCGCGGACGCGTGAAGAGAGCCCACGGAACGCGTTTTCGCGCCGGCTCGGTGCCGCGTTCCTGCCCCGCCGCCGCGTCCGCCACCGGGTCCGCCGCCGGGTCCGCCGCCGGGTCCGCCACCCCCCCGGCTCCGCGCCCGCCTCCGCCACCGCGTCCGCCACCGCGTCCGCCGCCGCGTCCGCCACCGCGTCCGCCACCGCGTCCGCCGCCGCGTCCGCCACCGCGTCCGCCACCGCGTCCGCCACCGCGTCCGCCACCGCGTCCGCCACCGCGTCCGCCGCCGCCGCCGCGTCCGCTACCGTCTCGGCCGCTGCACCGACCCGATCCCGATCCCGATCCCGATCCCGATCCCGATCCCGATCCCGGTCCCGATGCCGAACCCGAACCCGAACCCGAACCCGAACCCGAACCCGAACCCGTGTCGCCCGTCCCGCCGCTCCCGCGCGCTCCTACCCGGACCTCACGCAGCTCAGCCGCAGGCTCTGGAGAGCCGCGGGCAAGGGCAGGGGCAAGGGCAAAGGCAAGGGGAGCAGGGCGCTCTCGCGCCCTGCTCAGCCCTGCTCAGCGCTGGCCGAGGACCGCGCGGACGCGGTCTCGGACCGAGCGGACGCGGCGCCTCGCCTCGCGCACGGAGTGGCGGGCGCGCTCGGCGGGCATCAGCACGTACTTCTTGAAGCGCTCCTCGGGGCGGGCGCGGAAGACCGTGCTGTGGTTCTCGCCGGTGTACCCGGGAGGGGCCTCGCGCGTGTAGTAGTACGTCGCGAAGGACTGGCGCACGACGTCCGCCGGGCAGGTGACCGGCTCGACGCCGTGGTAGCTGGTCTCGCTCGTCTCGAAGATCACGCAGCGGTTCATGACCGGCTCGAACGCGTGGTGGCGGACCGAGACGCGCTCGTCCCAGAGCTCGACCGCGCCGCCCCACTGCCGCTCCCACTTCGGGTTGAGGTAGAGCAGGAGGTTCAGGCGGCGGTGGATCTTCTTCTCGGGGAGGAAGTTGAAATCGACGTGCACGTCGAGCCGCCCGCGGGGGCCGGTGATGTGCATGCCGCCGCCGGCGAGGGTGGCGTCGGCGAGCAGGAGCTGGATGCCCGTGATGGCCTCGAGCGCCTCGAGGAACTCCGGCGCGGCGAGCATGGCGTTCAGCTCGGCCACCGGGTCGGGGAAGCGCGACGCGTCCGTGATCTGGATCTTGCGGTACTCGTTGACCGCCTCGAACTGCCGCCCCATCGCGTCGGCCTCTTCGAACGACGGGTAGCTGGCGGCGACCCTTCGCGCGAAGGCGTCGTCCAGGAAACCGTCGATCTTCACGTGCGGGAAGGGCTTCGCGTTCTGGTATTCCCGAGCGAGTCGGTCCACGTCCAGGGATTGCATCATGGCGATGGTGCCTACCATGAGAACAAGGTACGGGCTCGTCCTGGCGGTCTCCCCTGCGTTGCGGAGGAGTCACCGATGCGGTACGCGCGCCGTAGCGAATTGTCAGTGGCCGAATGACACACGTCACTCGAGTCACGCGAAGCAGGGAGGCGCCGTGGCGATCCAGATCGTTCCGCACACCGAGGAGAGGAAGCCGCTCGTCGAAGCGTTCAACGCGAAGATGCACGGTGGGGGTTCGCAGTATGGCTTCTACGTGGAGCCGACCCCGCGATGGATCCCCAAGCGCGAAGGGCAGAAGGTCTGGCGCGAGCTCTACCTCGCCGTGAGGAGCGGCAAGGACGGCGACCAGGAGGTCGTGGGCGGCTACGCGCTCAAGCCGCAGGTCTGGCTCGTCGACGGCCAGGAGCACCTCGTGGCCGACTGGCAGGGCCCGTTCAGCCTCGGCGCCATCGACAACAAGTACGCCGCGATGGGGCTGCGAATGGTCCGCGACATGCTCAAGAAGCAGCCGCTGATCTACAGCTGGGGCCACGGCGGCGAGGACGAGCCCATCGTCCGGATGCTCCGCAAGATGGGCTGGCTGCTCCACGAGACGCCGTTCCTGTTCCGGATCTGCAAGCCGAAGAACTTCCTGACGAAGAACGCCTACCTCCGCGAGGACGGCAAGAAGGCGCTCGCGCAGGACTTCCTGGCCTACTCGGGCCTCGGCTTCCTCGGGCTGCACACGATGCACGCGGCGCTCCGCGTCAGGTCCCTCAAGCTCCGCTTCGAGGCGCAGTCCGAGGTGGTCCCCCAGCTCGGGCCCTGGGCCGACGAGCTGTGGGAGAAGGCCAAGGACGCCTATCGGGCCATCGCGGTGCGCGACGCGGACACCATGAACGCGCTCGCGTCTCCGCAGCACGACCACGACGAGTGGCCGGAGCCGGTGCGGCTGCGCGTCCGCAAGGACGGACGCGACATCGGCTGGGCCATCGTGCTCGAGCGTCAGCAGAAGGGGAACGCTCGGTTCGGGGACATGCGGATGGGCATGATCGCCGACTACTTCGCCCACCCCGACGACGCGGCCGAGGTGATCCACGCTGCGTTCGCTCACCTCCGCGATCTCGGCGTCGACATGGTCATGGCCAACCAGTCCCACCCGAAATGGATCGCCGGCTTCGAGGACGCGGGCTTCCTCAAGGTGGACAAGCGCCGCATCTTCTGCGCGTCTCCGGAGCTCGAGAAGGTCCTGAAACCCTGGACGGAAACGCGCGAGGGGCTGTTCCTCTCGAACATGGATGGGCACGGCCCGATGGGCATCTGAAGCTCCCCCGACCGGAGCTCCCCGAACGAGGCCGCGCGGGTCCTTGTTCGCGGAGCCCTCCCGAACCCAGGGTTTCGACCGGGCTACGTTGCACGACGACGCATCCCGCCTAGATTCACCACCCCGGGAACGCGCTGTCGCGCCCGGTCGTAGAAGGACCCAGGGAGTCGAAACGATGGAGACCGCATCCGAGCTGGCCGTGCGCCTCACCAAGCTGTCGCGCGAGCAATTCTGGAACGTCTACACGGAGTTCGACTGGCCCGAGGCGCTCTCGGGCGAGCGATACTGCATGAAGCCGGAGCTCATCTCGATCTACGGGACCGAGCTCTGGGACGAGCTCGACGAGGCGCAGCGCATGCGGCTCAGCCTCTACGAGATCGGCAACTTCTTCAGCCTCACGCTCCAGGGCGAGCGTCCGCTCGTGGCGGGGCTCAGCGACCGCCTCTACTCGAAGAAGGTCACGGAGGAGGCGACCGAGTACCTCCACCACTTCATCGACGAAGAGAACAAGCACATGATCATGTTCGGGGTCTTCCTCCAGAAGTATCTGGGGAAGGTCTACCCGGAGAAGAAGATCGTGCTCGACCGCGAGTACTCCAAGGGCGAAGAGGAGCTCGCGTTCTTCTGCAAGGTGATGGTCGTCGAGGAGCTGGGCGACTACTACAACGTCAAGATGATGCTCGATGACGAGATCGAGCCGATCGTCAAGCAGGTGAACTGGGTCCATCACCGCGACGAGTCGCGTCACCTCGGCTTCGGCCGTCGCCACCTCACGGAGCTCGCCGAGCAGTGGCTGCCCGTGTGGGACGACGCGACCAAGGCCCGCTTCAGCGACTGGCTCGGCGCGTACATCAAGTCGAGCTGGAGCGACTTCTACAACCCGAAGATGTACGACGACGCTGGCATGCGCGACGTCGCGGGCACCGGCTACCAGATCCGGAAGATGGCGCTGGCCCACCCGGCGACGGCCGCGCACCGGGCGAAGGCGAGCAAGAAGCTGGTGAACATCTTCCTGCGGCTGGGGCTGCTGCAAGAGCAGCCTGATCTCTGAGCCCAGCCAACGCTTGGCAAGCCGTGCGTGGCTCCTACCTGGTGAGGGAACGATGACGACCGAGGAGAACGCACACGTTCGGAAGCTGCAGGAGCGGGAGGAGAAGCGCCGCGAGGACGCCCCCTCTCGCGACGGCAGCCAAGGCTCCGATTGGTCCGGCGAGCCGGCCGAGGACGCCGAGCGACGTCGTGGCACGGGGAGAGGGCTCGACGAGCCCGAGAAGGACACCCCGCCCGACGCGCTCGACTGAGCGAGTGCGCTCTCCCGCTGGGAGGCGCTGATGACTCTTCGAATCTGGCTGGCGACGGCGACCTTCGCGAGCGCCCTCGCGCTCGTGGGCTGCGAAGACGCGGACATCCTCGAGAACCGTGACCCCGCGGCCGATCAGGCCGGGGAGCGGGCCGAGCACCTCGCCGAGGAGCGATCCGAGGCGGAGGGCGGAGACCCGATCGACCAGGCCATCCACGAGGAGGTAGCCGAGGAGCGCGCCGAGCTGGCCGAGGACGTGGGCGCGGACCCCGAGGCGCTCGAGGAGACCGAGGCCGAGACCGCGGCCGAGCACCTGAACGAGGGCGGGTCTTACTGATGGAGCAGACCCGTGGCTTGCCCGTCAGTCAAAATGAGGCAGGCTCTGCCCGCTTCCGAGGCGACATGGACGAGCAGAACATCCGCAAGCAGCTCCGCGACTGGGTACTCGAGCACGCCAAGGCGCCCCCGCCCGGGGGAGACCTCACGGACACCACGCCGCTCCTCGAGACCGGCCTGATCTCCTCGCTCGACATCGTCGAGCTCGTGCTCTTCCTGGAAGAGCTGCGGGACGACGAGATCGATCCGGACGAGATCGAGCCCGAGGTCTTCACGAGCGTGGAGACGCTCTGGCAGGCGTTCTTCGCGTCGGCCGCGTAGCTGAGAGCGTCGGGCAGCGAAGAGGCAGAGAGGGGAAGCGCATGACGCGCACGTTGAGAGATGGATTCTTGGCTGCCGCGGAGCGCTTCCCCCAACGCGAGGCGCTGACCGTCGGCGAGCACCGGCTCACCTACGACCAGCTGTCGACGCTGGCGAGGCGCGTGGCGGCCACGCTCGACGCGCACGCGCCCTCCGGCGAGGGGAAGCTCACCGCCGTGTTCGGCCACCGTCACCCGAGCACCTTCGGCGGCGTGCTCGGCGGGCTGCTGCGCGGGCACGGCTACGTGCCGCTCAACCCCGCCTTCCCCATCGACCGCACGCGCGTGATGCTCCAGCGCTCGCGCTGTGACTGCGTGGTCGTGGACCCCACCGCGGTCGAGCAGATCGACGGGCTCCTCGAGGACGCCGAGCGCGATCTGGTGTTGCTCCTCCCGGACGCGGAGGACGTCTCCGCCCACGCCGCGCGCCACCCCCGGCACACTTTCCTCGGCGCCGGCGACCTCGCGAGCGCGGACGCGTGTCGGCTCGGCGACGCGAGCCCGGACGACGTCGCCTACCTCCTCTTCACCAGCGGGAGCACGGGCCGGCCGAAGGGCGTGATGGTCGCGCACCGCAACGTGAACGCCTTCGTCGACTACATGGTCGAGCGCTACTCGGTCACGGAGGAGGATCGCTTCAGCAACACCTTCGACCTCACGTTCGACCTGAGCGTCTTCGACATGTTCTGCGCGTGGGAGCGGGGCGCGTGCCTCTCTGTACCCACCGCGGCCCAGAAGATGTTCCCCGGGAAGTACGTCAAGAAAGAGGCGCTGACGGTGTGGTTCAGCGTGCCGTCGACGGGCGTGCTCATGAGCCGGCTCAAGATGCTCAAGGCGGACAGCTACCCGTCGCTCCGCTGGGCCCTGTTCTGCGGCGAAGCGCTGCCGGCCGACATCATGGAGCGCTTCGCGCTGGCCTCCCCGAACGCCGTCTGTGAGAACCTCTACGGGCCGACGGAGCTCACCATCGCCTGCACCTACTACCGCTGGGACCCGGAGCGCTCTCCCGCGGAGTGTCACCTCGGCGTGGTGCCCATCGGTGAGCCGTACCCGGGCATGGAGGTCCGCGTCGCCGATGAGCGGCAGGCGGAGGTCCCGCGCGGGGAGCCGGGCGAGCTGCTCATGACCGGCCCGCAGATGACGCCCGGTTACTGGGAGGACCCCGAGAAGACCGCGACCGCGTTCGTGGTCCCGCCCGGCGAGACGCGCACGTTCTACCGGACGGGGGATCGGGTGCGCTGGCCCGAGGGCGGGCCGATCGTCTATCTCGGCCGCGTCGACAACCAGATCAAGATCCAGGGCTACCGCGTGGAGCTCGGCGAGATCGAGGCCGTGCTGCGCGACGTG
Source organism: Sandaracinaceae bacterium (assembly GCA_040218145.1). Classification (GTDB taxonomy): domain Bacteria; phylum Myxococcota_A; class Polyangia; order Polyangiales; family Sandaracinaceae; genus JAVJQK01. The sequence goes on from JAVJQK010000069.1 coordinate 35,842, forward strand.
AGCGGCGCCGAGGTGGGCATCGCGGTCGGCTGGCCGGCTACCGCGAGCGGCGCCGACGGCGTGGTCGGCTTCGTCAACGCCCCGGACGGCGACGCCGCGGCGATCCTCGCGGCGGCGCGCGAGCGTCTGCCCGGATACATGCAGCCCTCGGCCGTGCACCTCGTCGACCGCTTCCCGCTCAACGCGAACGGCAAGGTGGATCGCAAGGCGCTGCTCGAGCGCCTGAAGGGAGCCGAGAGCTGATGTCGCGAGTCCGCTGGGTGGTGAAGAAGGCCGCGCGCCAGGGCATGGCCCTCGGCAGCTGGGCGAGCGGATCGCTGACCGCGCGATCGGTGTTGCAGCGACGCCCGCGCGTGCGCGCGCTTACCTATCACCGGATCGGCTATGAGCCTCAGGAGGCGTTCTGCGTGACGCCCGAGGACTTCGAGGCGCAGATCCGCTCCCTCGCCCAGCGCGGCGTCGCGGTCAGCCTCGATCAGGTCGAGGCCTTCGTGGCAGGGCGCGAGGCGCTGCCCGACGGCGCCTGCCTCGTCACCATCGACGACGGCTGCGTGAGCACGATGACCGAGGCGCTGCCCATCCTGAAGCGCCACGGGGTCACCGCCGTCGCCTACGTCACCGCGAGCCTGGTCGGCTCGGACATCCGAGAGCTCCCCGAGCGCTACCTCGACTGGGACGAGCTGCGCGAGGTCGCCGACACGGGCGTGATCGAGATCGGGAGCCACGCCTACACCCATCGCTCGCTCGGGCTCATGCCTCCCGGCGAGGCCCGGGACGAGGCGAAGAAGAGCCGAGATCTGCTCGAGGAGCATCTGCAACGAGAGGTGCGAAGCTTCGCCTACCCGTTCGGGACACGGACCGACTTCGGGCCCGTGACCGAGCGCGCCCTGGCCGACGCCGGATACACGATCGCGTTCAACTCGATGCACGGCACGATCAAGCCCGGCATGGACCCGATCAGCCTCCCGCGCGTCAAGGTCGAGGGGGGCGAGGGCCTTTGGATGTTTCGATTGTTGAGCCGGGGGGCTATGGACCCTTGGAGAGCCGTGGATCAGACGTTGTGGAGACTTCAGCGCGAGCGTACCGAGATCTCCTGACCCTCACGTTGGGGGTGGTCTTGCTCGCCTGCGGCGGGGAGGAGCATCCGGCGCCGCGTCCACCGACGGTGTCCAACCCTCCGGAGCAGGTATCCACCTCGGTCGCCCAGACGGCGCGCGCGTCCTACGACTGGGGCCGCATCCCCGACGACTGCGTGATCGAGCTGCCCAACCCGCCGCGCGTTCGCCGGATCGAGCACGTGCGCGAGCCTCAGACGCGGCTGGACCGCGCGGGCACGCGCTACCTCATCCACACCGACATCGCGGGCCGGGTGGACGTGCTGGCGTCGGACGTGGAGCTGATCGTCGACGACGGCGTCCGCATCGACGAGCTGCTCATCCACCACGACAACGACCGCATCCGGGTCTCGGGCGGCACCTTCGGGGCCATCGAGATCATGGTGCCCGGGCGCTTCGTGCCGCCGCCGGTGACCTGGAACGAAGACTGGTTGGTCGAGGACGTCACCATCGACGGCGTCACCGTCGAGTCCGACGACACCGCGTTCGCGATCCGCGGCCGGCGCGTCGCCATCCTGGGCAGCCGCGCGACCGCTCGGAACTACTCCATCTGGCTCGGCGACACCCACGACTTCCAGAGCCACGACCTGCTGGTGGCGGGGAATCACTTCCGGAGCGCCGGCCCCGAGTCGACCGTCCGGCTCGTCGGGGTCGACGGCGCGATCGTGGTGGACAACGAGCTGGCGAACACGCGCAAGCACGCCTTCCGGGTGCACGGGCGGAGCGACAACGTCTACTTCGCGCGCAACCGCCTGGTCGAGACGGGCGTGATGATCGGCTCGATGGACGGCGACGAGGTCGGCAGCGTCTGGCTGGTCGACAACACCGTGCACCTGACCGTGCCGAGCCTGCTCGTCGTGGAGCCGCGCCGCGTCCGGCGACTCACCGCGCGGGGCAACCGCGTCTACTCGGACGAGTGGGACTGCTTCGTCTGCGTGCGCCCGAGCGGCTGGGACATCGGCGACAACCCCATCGAGGCGTACCGCGCGCCGAACTGACGCTCAGTCTTCGTCCTCGTCTTCGTCTTCGTCGTCGGGCTCGCAGGCGCGCTCGGTCACCCACATGCACCAGCGCACGCCGCGGCTCTCCTCGGAGACGCAGGCCATGCCCGCCGGGCACACGAGCCCGGGCCCGCATTCGATGACGCACGTGCCGCCGACGCACTCCGTGTAGGCGGAGCCGGTCTCGGGCACGGGGCAGTCGAGCACCGTCTCGCAGCCGTGCCAGCACTGGCAGGCCTCGCGGCAGCCGTCCTCCGATCGCCAGCCGAAGTTGCCGCGGTGGCCGTCGGCGTCGATGGCCGGGCACATCTCGTGGCGGCCGACCATGCACACCGGGTAGGGCGGTCCGGGCTCGGCGAGCGCCTCGGTCTCGCTCCCCGTGCCGGCGTCGATCTCACCCCCGTCGAGGCCGTCGGTCGCGCCGCCCTCCACGCAGCCGTGCAGGCAGGCGAAGAGGGAGAGGGCGAGGGCCGTGCGCAGAGTCCATCCGTTCATGTCCCCCGGGGATACGGACGCCAACGGACACGCTTGAGCCCGAATCGACGAGGAGAGCGCAGCGACGTTCACTCCCACGGGACCGGTTCAGCCAGACTGTGCGCGTCGTGATCCGCCCCATTGACGGGTCGGCGCGGTGCTTCTCACAATGGCGGCGCATGCGTCTCCTCCTCGTCTCGATCCTCGTGCTCGGTGGATGCACCGGCACGGTCTCCGGCGTCGGACCGGGCACGGACGGGGGCGCGACCGGCGACTCGGACGTGCGTCCGCCGCCTCCGCCACCTCCGCCACCCGGCGACGCGCTCTACGACGTCGGCGCCCTGCCGGCGGGCATGGAGGTGCAGTGGCCCGCGCTGCCGGAGACGGGGCGGGAGGTGGTGGTCCGCACCGCGGCCGAGTTCACCGCGGCGGCGAGCGAGGCGGGGACACGCCTGCGGGTCGAGGGGAGCTTCGGCGAGCGCGTCTACGTGCGCGCGTCGAACATCGACATCGAGGTGGCCGAGGGGATGCGGCTCGGCAGCCTGATGATCGAGCGCGGCCACGGGCAGGTGCGGATCCGCGGGGGGCAGTGGACGGAGATCGAGCTCCAGGTCCCGGCGAGCTTCCACCCCGTGGAGGAGTGGCGGCCCGAGTGGCTGGTGCACGACGTCGTGATCGATGGCGTCTCGATCGACGCGCCCGACAGCGCGCTCCTGATCCGAGGCCGCCGCGTCGCGATCCTCAACAGCTACGCCCACGCGGTGCGCTACTCGATGTGGTGCGGCGAGACGGACGACTTCCAGTCGGAGGACATCGTCGTCGCGAACGTGGTCTTCGAGAGCGACGGGCCCGAGTCCACCCTGCGCCTCGTGCAGGTGCTGCGCTCGATCACCGTCGACTCCACGCTGCGCAACGGGAACAAGCACAACTACCGCGTGCACGGGCGGAGCGACCTCAACTTCGCCGCGCGCAACACGCTGGTCACGACCGGGGTCATGCTCGGCACGCTCCCGGGCGACGCGCTGAACCGCGTCTGGTTCAACGACAACGTGCTCCACCACACGAGCCCCTCGCTCTTGGTGCCCGACCCGGCGATCGCGAGCTTCGAGAGCCTGAACAACGTGATCTACAGCGACGTCGTCGGTTGCTGGCTCTGCGGTACGCCGCCCTCGGGCTGGCGCGCCGAGAACAACGAGATCCGGCCCTACCAGCCGCCTCCCTGAGCGACCGATCCGCCCGCTCCGTCGACCGGCCGCGCCCCCGAGCCGACCGTTCGGCGGGTAGTCGCTGCGACGCCGCGGCGAGCCGGGTAGTGACGTCGCTCACATGGAACACATCGAGACCGGAATCGCATCCATCGGCGTCCACCTCCCCCCGCTCGCGATGGCGGTGGAGGAGCTGGCAACTCTGCGCGGGGTCGACCCCGACAAGTATCGACACGGCCTCGGGCTGAGGCAGATGGCGCTCTGTCCCACCGGCTTCGGGGTCTGCGACCTCGCGGTGGAGGCCGCGCGGCGGGCGCTCTCGCGGTGGGACGGCGGGCTCGAGGACATCGGCCTCGTGGCGGTCGGCACCGAGACGGCGGTCGACATGAGCCGGCCCCTGAGCGCGTTCGTGAGCCAGGCGCTCGGCCTGCGCGGCGCCATCCGCTCCTACGAGGTCAAGCACGCCTGCTACGGCGGCACGCTCGCGCTCCAGCAGGCGGTCGAGTGGCGCGCGTCCGGCGCGGCGCGGGGCAAGGCGGCGCTGGTGGTCGCGGCGGACGTGTCGCTCTACGCCGAGCAGGACCCCGGGGAGCCGACGCAGGGCGCGGGCGCGGTGGCGATGGTGGTCGGGGCCCCGACGATCGCCCAGCTCGCGCCGACCTCGTACGTCTACAGCGAGCCGGCGTTCGACTTCTGGCGCCCGGTCGGCCAGGCCTACCCGCGGGTCGACGGACCGCTCAGCCTCGACTGCTACAAGCGCGGCGCCTTCGAGTGCTTCTCCCAGCTCGTCGGAGCGCGCGATCCGCACGCGGTGCTCGACGCCTTCGAGGCGCTCTGCTTCCACGTGCCGTTCCCCAAGATGGTCAAGAAGGCGTTCTTCCACCTGGGCGAACGCTTCGGGTGGGACGAGGTCACGACCGCGCGCCTCTTCGAGACCAAGGTCGCGCCGACGTTCGAGACGAACCGCGCCGTCGGCAACGCCTACACGGCGAGCCTCTGGCTCAGCGTGGCGTCCGCCCTGGCGGGCCGGGCGGAGGGGGCGACGCTCGGCGCGTTCTCGTACGGCTCGGGCTTCGGCGCGGAGCTCACCACCCTCGAGGCCGGCCCGGCCGCCGCGGCCGCGGCGTGGAGGGGAGACCTGGAGCGTGACCTCGCCGGGCGCACGCTGATCGACAAGGACGCCTACTCGGCCCTGCGGGCCGCGTCGGTCCCCGCGCACTGACACCAGTGGTCGTGTAAGCCGAGTGTCGGCGCCCCTCCGCATTCACGCGCCGCTCACCCTTCGGTATCAACGTCGGGCGGGAGGTGGTGGGTGAACGCGTGGAGACTCGAACGGCTCGCTGTGCTCATGGGGGCCTGCACGCTCGTCGGTTGCGACGGAGACGTGTCGCTCGAGGACGCGTCGACCCGGGACGCGGGCGAGCCCGACGGCGGCGCGACGCCCCCGCCCGCGCTCTCCGAGGCGATGCGCGCGATGCTGGGGAACCCGGTCGAGGCCGAGCACGCCTACGGCGAGTGGATGTTCTACCGGGAGACCTGGGACTCGGAGCAGGACGGGAGCCTCCCGCCGCCCGAGTTCCTCGTGGAGCTCTGGCGCTCCGATCCCGACCGCTGGGGCGAGCAATTCTCCGCCTACGGCTTCCTGGTCGATCCCGACGACGACCTCCCCATCGGGCTCGCGCGGGGGACCGGGGACCCCACGCGGACGGGGCGAACCTGCGCCATCTGCCACGTGGCCCGGCTCCCCGACGGCCGGGTGTGGACGGGCTTCCCCGCGGTGGAGCTGCGGATCAATCAGTTCGCGGTCGACGTCGACGCCGCCTGGGTGGCGGCCGGCAACGAGCCACGGCTCACGCCCGAAGACGTCGAGCGGCGGTCGCTCCTGCCCCAGCCGGGCATCGACAGCGTGACGGGCTCGGACAGCCCCTATCTCGCCCCCGTCGACTTCCCGTTCTACCTGAACTTCGGCCGACGCTCGCTCTTCGGCTCGGACGGCAACGCGCGCGACGCGAGGTCCGCGATCCTGGTCAGCATCTTCGGCTTCCGCGGCTCGGACAACCCGGTCCCGTTCCCACGGGATGCCCGGACCGCGCCGTTCGTGGACTTCCTCATGACGCTCGAGACGCCGCTGCCGCTCGAGCCCCCGGACGCGACCCTCGTCGAGCGCGGCCGCGCGGTCTTCGCCGAGGCGCGCTGCGCCTCCTGCCACCACCCCGAGGATCAGGCCGAGGAGCGCGTCGTCGACTGGGTGGAGGCGGGCCCGGAGCGGCTCCCGGGCGAGGATCCCGACCACCCGAACGGCACCATCGCGACGGACGGGGAGCGCTACCAGATGACGACCTTCAGCGGAGGCGTCGACGAGGGTCGGGAGGCGTTCGCGATCTTCATCGCCCGCAACGGCCTGCGCGTCGGCCCGAGCGACGGCTACATCCCGCGCGACATCCACGCGGCCTTCGCGTCCGCGCCCTTCCTGCACAACGGCTCGGTGCCGACGCTCGAGGATCTCCTCCGTCCCGCGGCCGAGCGGCCGACGACCTTCATGGTGCGAGGGGTGGAGGTCGACACGACGGTCCCCGGCATGAGCAACGCGGGGCACGAGTTCGGGACCGCGCTCCCCGACGCCGATCGCGAGGCGTTGATCGCCTACCTCGAGAGCCTCTGACCTTCGCGTCAGAGCGTCTGCAGGTAGCGGACGAGGGCGGCGCGCTGCGCGTCGTCGAGGTCCCGCGTGCGGCCGTGCCGCTCGCCGTGGTCGGTCAGGACGTGGAGCAAGGTCGGCGCGCGGCCGTCGTGAAAGTACGGGGGGCGGGCGCGCACGCCGAGCAGGGTCGGGGTCTGGCTCCGCGCGAGGTGGGCGAGCGGGTCCGGGGAGGGCGCCAGGACGTCGTGGGATCGTGCATCCGAGAGGAGCGGCCCCGCGTGGCAGTCGGCGCAGCCGCGCTCCTCGAAGATCCGGCGACCCTCCGCCCCGTCGTGCGGCGCGCCGGGAGGGATGGGCGCCTCGTTCATCCACGCGGCCATCGCGTCGGTGTCGACGAGCAGGCCGTCTCCCTCCATCAGCTCGCGGATCGTCGCGTGGCTGAGGGTGGCGGCGTCGGGCAGCGCGCCGTCCCAGTGAAACGGCGCGAGCTCCTCCCGCGCCGCCCAGGCGGGTGGCGTGCGGCGGACCTTCGGCGCGATGCCCGCGGTGTGGAGGAACCACGTCAGCCCGTCCTCGCCGCCGCCCGGGTGACACGTGCCGCAGGTCACCACGCCGCTCGGGGTCAGGTGCGTGTCGTCGGCGTCGAAGAAGAGCGCGCGGCCGCGCATGGCCGGCTCGCTCAGGCGCGTCTCCCCGAGGGCGCGGGTGCGCTCGAGGCTGGCCCCGAGCACGGGGCCCTCTTCATCGGGCACCTCGGGCAGCGCGAGCCGCGCGACCGCGTGGTCGAAGCCCACGTCCACCCAGGCCGTGCGTCCGTCGTCGCTCAGCGTCAGCCCGCGCGGGCCCCGGCCGACCTCGAAGGTCGCCAGCCGGGGCAGCTCCGCCTCGCCCGTGCAGCGGAGCGCGGCGACGTTGCCGGTCTGCAGGTGCGCGACCCAGACGACGTCGCCCGCCACCGCCAGCGCGCTCGGGCCGCTGAAGACCCGCGCGCCGCCGTCGAAGCGGGCGTAGGCGCCCGCGCACGCGCCGTGAAGCAGCGGCTCGATGCGCGGACTCCCGTCGACCACGCTGCCGTAGCCCCCGCGCTCGGGCGGTCGCGCCCGGTCGCTGTCGTGGTCCACGCGCTGGTAGACGCCCGCGAAGTCGTCGCCCATCGGGGCGAGCGCGTCGAGCTGCACGGCCGCGATGCCGGCCTCGGAGGAGAGCGCGCGCTCGTCGAGCGAGCGGCCCTCGAAGTCCACGATGCGCACCACGCCCAGCCGCGACGCGGTCACCGCGAGGCGCGCCCCGTTCACGGCCAGCGCGGTGGGTCGACCGGGCGAGGGGAAGGACGCGCGCACGCCGCCCGGGTCGACGCGCAGGACGAGGTCGTCCCACGGGCAGCTCACGAACGCGCCGCCTTCGCCGTCCGCCAAGACCGCGCGCGTCCCCCCGCACGGCGTGGCCACGTAACGCGCCCGGCCGTCTTCGATCCACGCCAGCTCCGCGCGCTGGCCGAGGGTGACGAGGAGCGCGTCGCCCACGAAGGCGAGCTGCTCGGGGGCGCCCTCCACCTCGACGCGGGCCGTCTCCTCGAGGCTCTCGGGATCGATGGCCACGACCGCGTCGTCATCGGGCGAGGTCAGCCAGAGCTGCCCTCCCGGCCCGCGCACGATGGTCGACGAGGCGGCGCGGAAGCCCGGCTCCTCGCCGCAGCCGAGCAGCAGGACGATCAGCGCGAGGTGGCGCACGCGCGGCTCACACGCCGTCCGGCAACAGCAGCGCGAACTCCACCGTCACCGGCTGCTCGGCGCACTGCATCGCGTAGCCGCCGATGGGCAAGGTGACCGGGTCGCCCACGTCCGGGTCGCCCGTGGCCTCGCCGTTGCCGTCGATGTCCATGAACCCGAGGATCTGGTAGTCGCCCGCCGGGAGCTCCGCGTCGACGAGATAGGTCTCGGGCGAGATGCCCTCCGTGATGTCGACGTCGTCGAAGCGGAACGAGGCGAGCGCCTCGGCGCCGTCGCGCGGGCCGCTGATCGTGACGTCCTCCGCGCGGTAGACGCTGCCGCGCACCGTGCCGCGGAGCGGGTCGGCGAGCATGTCGCTCTCTCGCACGGTGCGCGAGGCGTCGAAGGCGAGGGTGAAGCGCCCCGCGTCGGCCATGACGCTGCCGTGGTCCTCGCAGCGGTTCTCGGGCGGCGGAGGGATGTCCTCGGGGACGGGGTTGCCCACGTACGGCACGAACTCGACGTCGCGCAGCGCGTGCAGCGGCGAGTCGACCGCGTAGGCGATGCCGAACCGGCCCGCCTCGCCCGTCGCGATCACACGCACGACGCCGCCGCCCGTCGGGTCGTCGTAGTGGAAGGGCACCGTGAAGGGCCGCGAGGAGCCGGCCTCCTCCGTCTCCTGCGCGCGCATGTTGTCGAGCATGCGGAAGACGTTCTGACGGAACTGCTCGCCGGCCACGTAGCTCGCGGGGGCGCGCGCGAAGGGCACGCGGCGGCCGTCGAGGAGCACGACGTCGAAGGCCACGTCGACCATCCCGTCGTCGATCAGCGGGGTGACGGTGATGCGCAGCCAGTCGTGCGGAAGCAGCTGGAAGTCGTCGAAGTTCTGGTCGCGGCCCGCGCTGATGCCGTAGGCGCGAGAGCTGAAGAAGTCGAACTCGTCGCGGCTCAGCACGAAGTTCACAGTCCCGCCGATCATCTCGTGCGGCGTGCCCTCGAAGGCGGCGGTGTTGACCAGCCCGCTCCGGAGGGAGGTGCGCGGGTTCTCGGTCTGCACCGCCAGCTCCGCCGCCCCCGCGCGGTACTCGACCCGGATCATCAGGTAGCCGCCGTTGGCGCTGACCACGTGGTACTCGAGCTTCCACGGGTGCATGCCGTCCGGGTCGCCCGCCGTCTCGCGCTGGGTGGTCGCGAGCGCCACGCGCACGGTGTCGATGAAGAGCGCGCCGTAGTCGTAGGAGACCGGGACGCGGAGCACGGTGCGCGCGTCGGTGCCGTCGGTGGGCTCCATCTCCAGGCTGACCACCGCCTGCTCGCGGGTGCGGGGATCCTCGGCCGAGCTCAGCAAGAGGCCGCGGTCCAGGGCGTAGCGGCGGTGGTGGGTGCCCCCGCGCGCGGCCTCGCCGAAGAGCGGCCCCACCACCTCGAGGAAGTCGGCTTCGTCCGTCAGCGCGCGCGTGACGGTCAGGCCCACGAACTCGATCGGCTCCGACCGCGGACGCAGCAGGTCCTCGCCGGGGTCGCCGCTGGAGGGCGACGCCTCGTCGCAAGCCACGCCGACGCACGCACAGAGCAGCCCCAGCAGCGCGCGGCGAAAACGACTGCGCGCGCCTCGTCGGCGGGACGCCGCGCCCAGCGCGCCAGTCGCTCCTCCGAAATGCTGAAGCATTTCGTCGTCGGCCCGCCGCGCTGGACGCGACGTCGCGCTCGCCGATCCATCACGCGCATCTTCGCCGCGCG